>JAGHBX010000010.1 GCA_021160785.1 Planctomycetota bacterium
GTGTATAGATTACTCGGCTGGAACGAGTATTATGATATATTTTTCCGGGCGGTCGAAGCTTTTCGGAGTCCGCTTCGCTGTTGAAGAGCGGTTGTATGATGTCGGGATACGGACGTCCCGATTTGTGTTGGCCTTTTGGGTATGCTGAAAGCAGGTAAAATTATGACGGAGCAAAAATCTGGAACAAAATTCTTAAGCCGTTCGCGGCTGACAGCGACCTGCTGCGCCGAAAAAATCGGCCCGCCAACCTCCGACAAAACAATCAAGGTACGCTTGTTTAAGGACTAGTGGATGTGATAGTAACCCGGTATGGTGGAAACCTTCGACTCCATATCTTGACTCGAATGCAAAATTCGATCTGGCAATTTGTAAACGTGGCCTTCCAACAGTAGAGGAATCTGAGATACCAATAGATACAGTGCATCGCCCTCGTGAAAAACGCTTATTTGCTGGCCCGAAAGTATTAGTGAGTCAGGGATCTAAAAATATGAAAGTAGCTTTTTGTGATTTTACAGTTCTTTTTAGAAGTTCTCTGCAGAGTATTGCAGGAAAAGACGCGGACCCACTTCGTTTTTTGAGTGCAGTGATTAAATCGGATGTAGTTCAGTATTACTTGTTCCACACGTCTTCTAATTGGGCAATAGAAAGAGATAAGTCCCTTTTCTATGAGTTGCTTTCTCTGCCGTTTTTTCTCCCTGAAGATGCGGCTGATCCAAAGGTCACACAGGACATTATCAGTGCGGTAGCTGAAAAAATCAAAGGGTTTGAAAAGTGTATCAAAACTGCAAGTTGGTTTGGAGAAGAACAAAAACGTAAAGAAGAAGCCGAAAGGATTCGCAGAGATATTGAACCGTTGATACGTGAATATTATAATATTGATAAATACGAAGCAATGCTGATTGAAGATACACTGCGATTGGCAAAAGAGAGTTTTCACCCTCGACAAAGCACACCGAATGTTCCGACGCTTAAGCAACCGCGAGACCCCGAATGTAAAATTTATGCCCAAACCCTCTGTGAAATGCTCAACAACTTTGGGCGAGGTAGTCAGTTCAAGGTCAAAGGCGACATCATACAAGGCCAGCCATATTCTATTATCCATGTAGCTATGACCGACAGAACTTGTCGAACCGTTCCTGTTTCTACAGCAGATAAAAAACTTGCACAGATTTTCAATCGTATGAAAACACTTTTGCAACACAAACAGGGACGCTTTGTATTCTGTCAAAATCTGAAGGTGTTCGACGGTGACGATCTATTTGTTCTCAAACCGATGCAGATGCGATTCTGGTCGCGTACTGCGGCGCTAAATGACGCCGACGAAATTGCCAGTGCCATTTTGGATTCCAGGGAGCTGAAATAAATGGCAACAAACGGTGATCTTGATCGGTGGGCTACCAGCTTTCCCGCCTCGCTGGTGCCGCAGATAATAAAGTTAGTTCTGGATTCATGGAAGAAGTTCAAGACCAGTCAGACACATGAGGTTTCTATCACGCAGGAATTCTTTGTGCTGTTGAACAGCAATCAGGAATCATCAAGACTGCCGTTCCTTATCGATCTTGAAGTAATACTCCCTAATGCAGACGGTACAAGACAGAAAGGTCGTTTAGACATTCGCTTCATTCATGGATACCGGCGAAAAGTGTACTTTTCACTTGAGTGCAAACGGCTCCGCGTTAGCCCACCCAGTGGTTTCAAATCCTTAGCCAATGAATATGTCACCGAGGGCATGTTTCGCTACTTTAATGGCCAATATGCTGCGGGTCTGGACAAAGGTGGTATGCTCGCTTATGTGATGGACGGGAAGATTGATGTTGCGATTGATGACGTCAGCAGGGCCATTGAGAAACGGTGTCTCGATTTGAATATGGGTGCAGAAGAAACGCTGAGGCGATCATCGTGTTTGTCTTCAACAGAGGTTAGGGAGACACGGCACAATTACGGACTCAGTGGGGAGTTTGTTGTGTATCATGTGTTTGTGAAGTGCGGGGTAAACTGAGGAAACGGTCAGGTATCTCAGGCTGCTGCGGTGAACGATGATACGTGCACATGACTGGGGGTCATGAGGTCGCAGGGTGCTTGTTCATAGCCCTATCGTGCCCGGCGAGCCCGCAAAGAAGCTCTTTTGCGGGTATAATTCTCGGGTTTGCTAAAGGGAGCGCTTGAAGGCGGCCATGTTGAAATATTTTCCGGGACATATTGACTTTCGTGTGTAGCCGGGAGTGGTCGAGTGGCCGTATATCTTGCTTGTGGGTATCTTATACCGTTTTTGCAGGAAGCGGACCAGCTTGGTCAATGCCGCCTGTTGACGGCGGGTGGGTCTGGTCTTGGTGAAATCCCCGATGAGGCAGATACCAATTCCGTACTCGTTGGCCTGGTTGTTCGGTGTGCCGCCGCAGTGAGCGCCTGCAATCTGCTTATTCCATCGAAATGTTACTTCGACCTTGCCGTCTGCGCTTCCATTGCCGTTGCCAATGACAAAATCATATCCGACGCCGTCCCAGCCGTTTACCTCCCTGTGGTACTTATCGATCATCGCCATATTGCCCTTGGGCTGGGCGGAATGATGAATAACAATCTCTTTCCATCGCCTCTCCTTGGCGCCTTTGGGCGGGACCCAGCCGGGCGGATACGTCGAGTACGTCGGACGCACCGTCCGGTTGACCGGCACAATCGGCGCCGAAGATTGGTGGATACGAGGCACAGAACCGGTTATCACAGGCGGGTCGACCGGCTGGGAGCAGCCGCCGATAATAACAACAACAGATATCAGAATTGAAAAGATCGAAACGCGTTTGCTCATTTTTATTCCTTCAGTCCCTTTCTTGAATGCACTCATTCCTTTACTTCGTCAAATTCGGCATTGGCTCTGTATTTTATCATGTGCACGCGATTGCCCTTGTCGTTGTGCTCGACAACATCCATGTGCGCTCGCATCAACAGCAGCCCGCGTCCGCCGGACTTGTAAAGATTTTCCTCCGATCTCGGGTCCGGCACGTCCTCCGGGGTGAAGCCTGCTCCCTCGTCGGAAATCGAGATGTCAACTTTTGCGGGTGTAATGACATATTCAACACTGACCGACTTGTGCTTATCGGCTTTGTTGCCGTGCTTGACGGCGTTAACAAAGGCCTCTTCCAGGGCGAGATGTATCCCAAAAACGTCGTCCTCATCAAAGCCGCAGCTTTTGACATCGTCAAGCAGCTCCCTGCAAGTCGGCTCAATGGCCGATATACAGCTTGCAACCACCCTGGATTTTTGCACCAAATCTCTCTCGACCATAAGCTTATATTGTCCGACAGACAGATTCCCCCAGAATCTTTACTGCTTGTGTCTCGCCCAGCCGGCCCAGATACAGAGCATACGGGACCTTGGCGCGAGCCTGCCGCAGTATTTTCAAAAAAAGATCAGTCCAGGCTTTGGACCGCGTCATAGCGATCCTCGTGGATGTCAAAAACCCTGTCAAGGCGCGTTATCCTGAAGATCTCCTGTATCTTGGGATTGATACCGCACAGTTTGAACTGCCCCTGGGACTCATAAATTTTCCTGCTGATCCGGATCAACAGACCCAGGACGGCACTGCTCAGGAACTTGACGTTGGAAAAGTCCAGCACGAGATTGACGCTGGGCGACGTTTCCAACAGCGGCATGATGGACTCATCAAGGCCGCGAATGTCGGATTCGTCGAGGATTTTCTCGTCCGTAAGTGTCGCTATAGCCGCATGTTGCACATACTCGACCTCGATTTTCGGACGTATCTGATCCATGTATATCTCCTATTTACCCATATTAATAGCACAAATATTACGCTACAGAGCCCCTGATGTCAAGGTTTTTGCGGGGTGCAAGAATTTTTTCTTTTTTTTTTGATTAGTCCTTGCAAAGTTCCAGCTAATGTGGATAATACAACATCCGGTGCAATGAGGATAAAGTTGATTTTAATAGTCACAACATTTTTTAGCGTAACAAAAAAAAGTTACCTTTTTGGAAGTTATTTGCTTGCAAGCCTTGAATGCATAGTGATAATTAGTATGTAAAGATTAAGAGATAAATTTACGATAAAATAGGATGATTGGGGGCCGACAGCAGCCCAGCGGGTTAAGGTTCGGTGTGGTAAAAGGGTTCGTGAGGCAAAGTTAATGCGAGCAAAGTAGCGTGGTTTCGCGTATGCTTTAGTTAGTATGCGATGAAAATAGATTTATGTAAGGTGGATTTCTGATTTGGAGGTACTAAAATGAAGATTAGCAGATCAACAGGGTATGCTCTTGTGGCCGTTGGGTTCATTGCACTGCACTACAAGGACGGCGCCGTGTTAGCCGCACGCGTTTCCAAGGCATATGAAATTCCTCTTGAGTACTTGCTCAAGATTCTGCAGCAGCTTGTCAGGGCGAATGTGCTGCGCAGCAAGAGAGGTCCTCGCGGCGGTTTCTTCCTGGCCAGGCCTGCGGAGAACATTACGCTGCTGGAGATCATTGAAGCAGTGGACGGGCCGCTGATGAGCCATCTTCATCTGGCTGAGCAAACAAAGAATGCTCCGTTCAGTTTGAAGATGGAAGATGTTTGCGAAAAGGCCACAAAAGAGGTTCGTGCGATCTACTCGAAGGCCAAACTGTCCAAGCTTCTTGCCGAGTAAATGGAAATACGGGCATTTCAACAGATCATTGACGACAAGTACGGTAAGCGGGACCGCGCGCGTGGTACGCCTGCGACGTACATGTGGTTTATCGAAGAAGTGGGCGAGTTGGCGACAGCTCTCCATGGCACGGATCAGGCAAACAAGGAAGAAGAGTTTGCCGACGTGTTTGCATGGCTGTGTACGCTTGCCAACATAAACGATGTGGACCTGGAAAAGGCCTGCGAAAAGTACACGAAGAGGGGAGTTGAAGGTTTTAAGTAAGTCTTAACGGGCTTCGTCATCGGACGGAGCCCGTTTTTTTCGATTTCTTTATCGCCGCGCCGGGTGTGCGTCCGGCGATAAAGCAACGGGGCGAATTCAACGTTTGTTTTTTCGCTGGTCGAGGCGTTCGCCGACGGGGCGGCGCGCGGGGATGTTCAGGCCGTCTCCGGCTTCGAGTTCGTCGAAAAGCTGCTTTTTCATCGTTGCGATCAGGTCTCCGTAGGCCGGCACGTTGATCAGGTTGTGTCGCTCGATCGGGTCGGTCTGCAGGTCGTAGAATCCGTCGTGATCCCAGAGGCCGTGGTAGAAGATATACTTGTAACGCTCGGTGCGAATGGCAAAAACGGTCGGTGTGGCGGGGAAATTCCACTCCCAGTAATATTCGTAAAGGATGTGGTCGCGTCCGCGAACCTGCTCGCCTCGCAGCAGCGGCAGGAACGATTGGCCGTCCATGTTTGCCGACTCGGGCGTCTGCAAGCCGGCCGCATCGAGGATCGTCGGCGCGATATCGATGTTCTGCACCATCTGTTTGATCTTGGCGCCCGGCGCTATCAGACCCGGCGCGTATGCCAGCATCGGCACACGGATCGACTCCTCGAATGCATCCCGTTTGTCGTAGAAGCCGTGCTCGCCGAGGGCGAAGCCGTTATCGCCCATGTAAATTACCAGGGTCGAATCGCTCAGGCCTGTGTCGTCGAGGTATTTCAGCACGCGGCCGAGGTTTTCGTCCAGGCCGTGCACGGTCTCGCAGTACCGCCGGTAAAGGTCATCGAACGAGGGCACAGGATCGTTATCGTACTGGCCGGTTTCCATGTGGTCGATGCCGTGGATGCTATATCGCCGCTGGCGCACCCAATGCGGCTGAGTCTGATAGTTGCGTTCGGTGTTGGCCATCGTTTCCGGTCGTTTGACCTGCGCCTTTTCATAGCGCCCATGATGGCGTTTGGCGGGTTGGAACGGATAGTGAACAGCCTTGAATGACAGATAGAGAAAGAAGGGTCGCTTGCTGTCTCGCTCTTTGGCCAGCCAGTCAATCGCCTGATCCGTCAGGACATCCGTCGTATATCCTTCGAACTTCTGTCGCTTGTTATTGATATTGAGCGTCGGGTCGAAGTATGTGCCCTGGCCCTTGAAACTCGCCCAATGATCAAACCCGGGTCGTGGTGCATCGCTGTCATGGCCCATGTGCCACTTGCCCACGAATGCCGTCTGGTATCCCGCCTTCTGAAGATACTGTGGAAAGAACACGGTGCCGTCCGGCTCCGGTCGTTGGTTGTCCACGATCTTGTGCTTGTGCATATATTGACCGGTAAGGATCGACGCCCGGCTCGGCGAACAAAGCGAGGTGCTCACGAACGCATTAGCCAGATGGGCGCCGTCTTTGGCCATGCGGTCCATATTGGGAGTCTCCAGGAACGCAGGCGCCCCTTCCATAAACCCCATGAAGTCATATCGATGATCGTCGCTGAGCACAAAGATGACATTGCGCCGTGTTTCTTTCGACCTGGGCCCGCCCGGCGACAATCGCGCCGCCGTGCTCGAAAATCCCATCGCAAGGACACCGGTCCCAAGCAACCGGAGAAAATTCCGCCGACTACAGCCGGCCTGTGGCACACTATCAAAACTCTTCAAGTTCTTTACCTCCCGTCGGCAAGGTTCCACGAACACTGTCAAACCGCAAGCAACGCGGCAAACCCTGATTATACAGAATTGCAGCCGGAAAGACAACGCCGGAGGCAAGCCGGCAAGTCCGGCGGCAATTTGACCAGATTGTTCCCAATCGGAAGTTCGGCCATACTTTCTCCGGTCTGCCCGGCGGAATAGTCGCCGCCCAGCTTGAGCTTCGTGTCCGCGAGGGCACGGACATTCCGACTAATGACGCGCTGTACCTGGAATTTCTCAACCTGGCCAACCTGCCGCCTTCCAATACAGGTGTAATCAACATATTGGGCGGCAACTGGCTTGTTTCAGCGTCGATTTCGATGCCGTAGTTAAACAGGGCTTTCTGAAAAAGCCTTCTGTTGTTTTTATTTTTGCGACCATCAGTTTCAGGCGGTTGCTGTGAGGTCTGCCGGTGTGGGACTTAATTTATGGGCAAAAACAGCTCCGGTGCAAGCAGAATCGTGATCATTTTGACTCATAACAAGTTAACAATTCAAAGGGCGCCTCCTCGACACGCAGGATGCGTCAATTTAGCTGCCTGCAACCCTCAGGATGGCGAGCATTACCAGTAAGCCTGCTGCGAGCAGGGCGGCTCTGAGTATTCGCGCGCCTTGTGTTCGAGGCTTGATGAACTTCCAGACAAAGATTGAAAAAGCCATGATAATTCCCATCCGTAGGAGAAAATGCAGGATGTGCGAAAGCATAGTGCCATTGTAGCGTTTCTTGACGCAAAAATCAACTACAAACCCCCCATTTTAACACAAATATTGAAAATTTTCACATTTTGTTGGAAAACGAGTATTTGGGCGGTTTCAATACTGGTAGAGTATTGTTTTTGCCTTTTTGGTCGTTTACTTCAAACAAATCGCTTAATTACGCCATTTCGCTTGTGATATAAACATTAAAGGAACCGGCGAGTCCGAGCCGAAATAGGCAAAATAGTTATATGTAGTATTATGGTCTGTAATATTTTTTTGTTTAGGAGATTCAAGCATGCAGTTTTTGACAGAAATCAAGAAATGGCTGGGTGAGATCACTGAGATTCTCTTGCTTTTGATCGCCGTTGCGATCGCGGCTGAGATTCTCTTTGGCGGGGCGGTTCCCTTCTTTGGGGGAGTCATCGCGAATCTCACGGCACTAATCGACAGTCTGGGTGAAAATGGGCTCGTTGGACTGATAGCGATGACCATCATTTTCTTCCTGTTCTACAGAAGGAAAGCGGCCACGACAGAGCATCATAGCTAATTGTCGGCCGGAGGTGCAGTGCAGGCTGAAACGCCCACAGGGCTGACAGAACTGCACAAGATACTTGGGTGGGAGAAATTGAGGCGTATTAAACAGGCTGAGAGGCATGTCCTCTCAACCTGTCGTTTTTTTGACAAGACAAATAAATAATGCGCAGATGGGTTGCCATATCGTAGACCGAAGAAAAATCGCCCGTGAAGTCGCCGGCAAAGAAATTATGATAAACCCGGGCGTAAGCCAGACCTCTTTCATTTCACCATAACTATTATCGTGCTTTGCCGGGAAAAATCAAGAGGAAAATGCCCGGACAAATGTTTTCGGGAAACACCCCACGCGCCAATAGGTAAGTTTACCGACGTGCAATAAGCCCGGCCATAAACGGTTGTTGCATACTGCTTCTGCAGGCAGGATTCACACAGAATAACATTTTTGGCACTGATCACAGGCATTTTGCAGAACTTCAGCGACAATGCAGATAAAACCTACTCAGAAACCGCCGAAGTGCTCCGGCTTTCCGTCGTCGCTGTCATAGCCTATTTCTTCGACGCTTTCGGTTTTTACCTGGATTCTTTCTATGCTGTCGGCGGTTTTTGTGTTGCTGTCGACAGACACCACGACGCCACTGATCCTCACGTCGCTCGTGGCGATCTCGAACGGGAACGGCATCTGTGTTCGAAACGCCTTGATCACGCTTTCCGTCCGCCTGCCGAGTACCGAATCATGCGCACCGGTCATCCCGATATCGGTGATGCAGGCCGTTCCCCTGGGCAGGATTCTCTCATCGGCGGTCGCCACATGCGTATGCGTGCCAAATACACAACTGACCTTGCCGTCCAGGTAGGCCGCCATCGCAATCTTTTCACTCGTCGCCTCGGCATGCATGTCAACGAACACGATGTCCGCCGACTGCCTGAGCTTAACGAGAAGATCATCCATTTTTGCATACGGACAATCCGACGGCTTCATGAATATACGTCCTAATAATACAACGACGGCAACAGAGGGCCCCTTGGATGTCTGGTAGACTGCAAAGTCCTTTCCGGCGGCGGCGCGTGAAAGATTAGCCGGCCTTACAATGTCCTCGGCCGTCTCCAACACCGGTATGATCTCCTTCTTGCGATAGGCGTGGTCGCCTAAGGTAATCAGTTGCACACCGTACTTGAGCAGCTTGTCGTAAATCTGAGGCGTAATCCCCGAACCGCCGGCGGCGTTTTCGGCATTTGCAATCACACAGTCGATGCTGCGATCCTTCACCAGGCCCAAAAGCCGTTGTGAAAGAATATGCCTGCCCGGCCGCCCCACAACATCGCCTATACAGAGAACATTTACTTTCATGACAACCCCATAATACCGACCCGCGCCATGCCGCCCGGTCTGTCCTTAAAAGACTAACGTGCATACTCGATGCAGCGAACCTCACGAAGAAGCGTAACCTTGATCTCGCCGGGATAAGTCATCTCATCCTCGATCTTCTTGGCGATGTCCCTGGCGATCTTCACCGCGCCGTCGTCGCCGATATTGTCGGCATTGACAATCACACGGACCTCGCGTCCCGCCTGAATCGCATAGCAGTTTTCGACACCCTTGAATCCGCTGGCGATCTCTTCGAGTTTCTCCAGTCGTTTGATGTATCGCTCGAGTGTCTCACGCCGCGCACCCGGTCGCGATGCACTGATGGCGTCGGCGGCCGCAATCAACGGCGTGTAAGGATTGTCCGCAGGGATATCCCCGTGATGGGCTTCGACGGCATTCAGGACAATGGACGATTCCTTGAACCGCTTGAGGAAATTCGCCCCGATGGCGGGATGACCGCCTTCCATCTCACGATCCATCGCCTTGCCGATATCATGCAGAAATCCGGCGCGTCTTGCAATCGAGCTGTCCAGGCCGAGTTCGTCGGCCATCACCTGCCCGAGATACGCCACCTCCACACTGTGACGCAGAACATTTTGACCGAAGCTCGTACGATAATGCAACGCCCCGATCATGGACAGAA
>JAGHBX010000137.1 GCA_021160785.1 Planctomycetota bacterium
CGTATCACGGACCACCTTTCCTTCTCCGATTGTCCGCGTCATGGGCTTTTCGCACCAGATGTCCTTGCCCGCTTCGGCTGCCGCGATAGATATCAAGGCATGCCAGTGCGGAGGCGTAGGAACATGGATGATGTCGATATCGTCCCGGTCGATGACCTCGCGAAAGTCCGTGTAGCCTTTCACGTCCTTGGCGACTCTGCCTAATGTCGACTGCAAGTGCTTCTTGTCAACGTCGCATATCGCCAGAAGTTTCGCCCCGCCGTAGCGCAGATGTCCCTGACCCATACCGCCCACGCCGATGACCGCCTTGGTCAATTCATCGCTCGGTGCAATCCGGGCCGGACCGCCCAAGACTTTTCTCGGTACGATAGAAAAAACCGCAGCCGTTGTGGCGGCCTTTCCAACACCGCCGATGAATTGTCTTCTTGTAACTTTTCTATTCATCATCTTGACTCCTTGAAAAAATTTATAAAGGAAGCAAACTGTCGCCAAGTCTCAGACCTGCGACAAATCTTCTGCGACTTGGCGCGACAGAGGACATCACATCTTACCGAAGCCGGCGAGGACCTTGGCTGCATGGGCGATGTCGCCGAACCGGTCGTCGCCAGCCTCGCGTTCTATAGCCAATGTGCCCTTGTAGCCGACTTTTCTGAGGGTCCGCAGAAACTGCTCGACGCCCACCTCGCCGATGCCCCAGGGCACTTCCAGGCCCCACGTTCCCGGTTCTTTCGTCCTGACGGCGTCCTTGATATGCACATGCTTGATCCATGACGCCAGGATGTGGATGGCTTCCAGCGGCTCGCCCTTGTTATAGAGAATTATGTTGGCCGGATCGAAATTTATGCCGATTGCCGGATGATTGAGTTTTTGCATAAACTGACGCATCTCAACGGCGCTTTCCTGGCCCGTCTCCAACAGAAGCGACAGGCCCTTTTCGGCGGCGGCATCGGCAAGACATTTCGTCCGGTCGTAGAACTTCCTGGTATACTCCTCTCGCGTATGGTCGATAAAACCGATATGCGTGGAGATGTACCCGACGCCCAACTCCGCGGTAACGTCGGCCGCTTCCAGAAACCGGCGGCGGTTTGCTTCCCAGCAGTCGTCGGGCGCAATTCCCCCCGTTCGCCTGATGGTCTCCAACGTCGAGTAGTCTTCCTGCGGAAAGTCAATCATGGTGCAGCTTACGATCCACGATTGTTTCCGGACCGCCTCCACATATCGCGCCCGGTCATCTCCCACCGCAGGACCCACGGCAAGGTGCACACTCTCCAGTCCGATCTTGTCCATCGCCGCAGCAACACCGGCGATATCGGTCTGCAGAGACCAACTGCAAACGCCCACGGGCCAATTACCACATTTCGTCATTTCAATCTCCTGCTATAAAATTCCCCGGTTCTTGTAATACTTTAGCCGCGTGCGACTACCCATTGTCATTCCCGCGAAAGCGGGAATCCAGAGTAAAGCAGCGTCCGCCGCAGAGCCTGCCCTGAGCGCAGCCGAATGGGCGGTTTCCTGTTCTTTCATCCCAACAAGACCGCCTGACCCTTTTCGGCGGATTCTTTCTCGGCCAATACGATCTTAACCGAGTCCAGCGACCCGGCCAGGGTTGTTACTTCAGCCGCGTCGCGGCCGGCGGCTAATGCGGCAAAATGAGCGATCTCGATTGAATAACCGTCGCCTTCCGCCACATCGGGCGTAAAGACCTCGCCATCCGCCGGACACACCCGAAACACGGGCGTTCTCGTGCAGTCATAAACAATCGTCGCCTTCTCCAAAGCAATGTTAAAGCTCATCTCAAACCCGAACGCCGGCGTCATCCCCCATCCGCCTTCGGCGGTTACGACCTTGTCGTCGTCATATATATACTGGGTTGTGATATGAATTGCGCCGCCGCCGGCTTTGGCCTGGCGGCTGAAGACCGATTTGGGCATGCCGAAAAGATACTGCACATAATCGGTGTCATGGATATGGAGGTCGAGGGCAACGCCGCCGCTTCGTGCATCGTCGGAAAACCAGTTGTCGTCGCCCCACGTCGGCGCCGCGCCCAGTCTCTGGAACGTCGCGGCGATGACCTTGCCGTACTCGCCGCCGTCGACGATCTCTTTGGTCTTTGCGTATTCCGGCCAGAACCGAACGCAATGACCGATCATCAGAACCTTGCCGCTCTGCGCAGCCGCGGCAATCATGCGCCGGCAGTCCTCGACGTTCAGCGCCATCGGCTTTTCGCACAGGACATGCAACCCCGCCTCAAGCGCTTTGACGCTGAAATTCGGATGCATGAAAGTTGGCAAAGTAATCGAGACCGCATCGAGTTTCGCTTCGGTAAGCATCTTGTTGTAATCCGAATACAAATCGAGCGAATCAAAATCGACCTCGCCGCCGGCGCCTTCGATATTACCGACAGCCTCCTTCGTATCTTCAACGATGTTCGGGTTCGCATCGCAGATCGCAACGACCTCGGCGCCTTCCAGCGCCTTCCACTGGGCATAATGCATCCGCCCCATAAAACCGAACCCGACAATCCCAACTCTCAGCATAATCCAACTCCATTACTCAGACACAGCCCCAAAAACAGGGACAGTTACCATTTTCTCCTTTACAGCGACCACCCCTTGCGATATTCGCGACGCACATATTGGTTGGCTTCGGGGACATTCGGAAATTCCATCTTTTCGGCGTCCCACTGCAGAGCCGTTCGAAACAGTTTTTCGCGTATGTCCATGCGCAGGGCGACATTGCCCAACAGCACCATTTCGGTCATGGGCCCGGCATGGTCGAAATTCGAACCGGCCGGCTCGCCGCCCTTGCAGGCGTTGATCCACTCGGTGTAATGACCCGGTGAGCGGGGAATCACTTTTGGCGGCTTGCCGAACTCCTCCCTGCGGGCCTTGGGCATCACGACGTGGTCCGCCATCACACCCTTGTCGCCGACATACAGCTTCCCGTTTGTGCCCATCTGCCATCCTTCGTCCATGCTTTCGGGGCGCGGCGGCTTCAATCCACCGTCGTACCATACGAATTTCAGCGGCGGCATGTCTCCGCGTGTGCCGAAATGATAGGTCACTATCGAGCCCAACGGATATGTCTCTTTATTTACACGCGTCGAGCATGCTTCGACTGTCAGCGGCGCGCCGAGTTTGAGCGCCCGCACCGCCGGGTCGAAGGAATGGCAGCCGATATCGCCCAATGCCCCCGTGCCGAAATCCCACCAGCCGCGCCACTTAAACGGCAGATACGCAGGATTATAGGGTCGCTCAGGCGCCGGTCCCAACCACAAATCCCAGTCCAATGTTTCCGGAACGGGCGGAGTATCCTTCGGCCTGTCCACGCCCTGAGGCCAGTACTCGCCAAAAGCGCCGCGGTTGGGTCGGTCGGTCCAGATGTGAACTTCGCGGACCGGTCCGATTGCGCCCGCCCAGATATATTCGGCGACAAGCCTTCTTTCTTCAGTGGCCTGCCCGCCGTTGCCCATCTGGGTTGCAACGCCGGCTTCTCTGGCGGCCTTTGCGATCATGCGTGCCTCGTAGATGTCGTGGGTCAGCGGTTTTTCGCAATAGACGTGCTTGCCGCGCTTGATCGCCGCCATCGACGCCACCGCATGACAGTTATCGGCCGTCGCCACTACCACCGCATCGATGTTCTTGTCCTCCTTGTCCAACATTTTGCGAAAGTCTTTGTACTTCCTGGCGTCCGGATAGCGCCTGAACGTACCGGAGGCGTGCGACCAGTCCACATCGCATAACGCCACGATGTTTTGTTTTTCGTCCGACAGCGCCCGCAAGTTCGATGCCCCTCTTCCACCCACGCCCACGCCGGCGATATTGAGTTTCTCGCTCGGCGGCACATGCGCCGGACCGCCCAGAACATGACGCGGCACGAGGGTAAAGGCCGCTGTCGCCGTCGCCGCCGTGCCCATGAACCGACGGCGTGACATGTTGCCGCCGGCCATACTCGTTGTCGCATTGTCTCTCATAACTTATCTCCTCAACAAAATAATCAGGTTCAGTCTCTCGTAAACATGGGATCTTAGCCCGTAAGTAGTTTACAGGCAACCGCTTAATTCTGCAAGCAGATAAGCAGGCTTAAATCGCGAATAAATGCACCCCCAAGCAAGCACATCTCGCATATCGAACGCCCTAACCGCTTGTAATGCAAGCCGTTATCGAGATTTCGGCAAAATCCGTTCGCTGGCGATATTAGAGCGTCCAGCCCTTGCGATATTCATAATGCAGCAGATTGTTGGCGTCGGGGACATTAGCGATCTTGAAGTTGGCGGCGTCCCAGTACAGCTTCTTCTGCGTGCGAATCGCGATATTACCTAACAGCACCATCTCGGTCAGGGGTCCTGCATGGTCGAAATTCGAGCCGGCGGGCCTGCCGCCCTTACACGCGGCAATCCATTCGGCATGATGGCCCGGCGACCTGACCAGAACCTTCGGCGGGACCCCGTACTCCTGCATCTTCTTTTCGGGTATGATCCGATGGCCTAATATCTTGCCCTTGCTGCCGACATACAGCATCCCGTCGCCGCCGCCCATTTTTCGATTGGTTTCCAGCTCTTTCGGCCGAATCGGCATCATGCCGCCGTCGTACCAGGTCGCCGAAACCGCGGGCCTGTCGCCTTTGGCGGCAAACTCAAAATGCACTACCGAACCCACCGGCGCCGTCTCATTGCGAATCTCATCGGGACACTGGAAGTTTGTGCTGCTGGCTTCGATACTTACCGGTGCGCCCAGATCGAGCGCCTTGTAGATCGCCGAGAAATTATGACAGCCGATATCACCTAACACGCCAGTTCCGAAATCCCACCAGCCGCGCCAAGTGAAAGGCAGATACGACGGATGGAAAGGGCGCTTGGGCGCGGGCCCGAGCCACAGGTTCCAGTCCAGTCCCTCGGGGACCGGCGGTGTGTCCTTTGGGCGTGCTATGCCGCGCGGACTGATCCGCGGATAGCGATTCGACCAGCCGTGAATCTCGCTTACGTTTCCGATCGCGCCGTCCCAGATGAGTTCGCACAAAACCCGTGCGCCTTCGCCGGCCTGGCCCTGGTTGCCCAACTGCGTTGCAACTTGCGCTTCGCGGGCGGCCTTGGCGATCTGTCGCGCCTCATAGACGCTGTGCGTCAAGGGCTTTTCGCAATAGACATGCTTGCCCGCCTTGATCGCCGCCATCGTAATCGGTGCATGCGCATGGTCCGGCGTAGCGACGATAACGGCGTCAATATCCTTTTGCTCGGCTAACATCTTGCGATAATCTTTCCACTTTCGAGCCTTGGGCCAGAGCTTAAAAGCCTCCTTGACATTGCCCAGCCGCCAGTCAACATCGCAAAGCGCCACGATATTCTCACTTTTGCATCCGTGCAAATCGCCATAACCCCTGCCCCCGAATCCCACACCGGCGATATTGAGCTTCTCGCTCGGCGGCACATGCACAGGCCCGCCTAACACATGCCGCGGAACAACGCTAAAAGCCCCAACCGCCGCCGCAGAACCCAGAAAACGCCTCCGCGAAATGCCCACTCTATCTGACCTGCCGCCTTTGACCTGACCGTTCATGGGTTATCCTCCCAATAAAGATTTAAAAACTAACATTACAGTTTCAAGACGCCTCTGAATTGTAGCACTTATGCCCGCCGGATGCCAGTGAATTTGGCAAATCATAATCTCAAGACTCCTGGCATGCACATGAAAAAACAGGCCGTGCGCACAAGGCACACAGCCTGTTCAATTGCATATCCATCCATTGGAATCAATACACGCTATAGCATATACTGCGGTCTTACCTGCGACGTCGAATCAGGAGACCACCCAGGCCCAGCAGCAACATCGTAGCCGGCTCAGGAATAACACCCAGGTACACCGCGGTCTGGGCCGCTGAGGTGTCATCGAAGTCGAAAGTAACTCCAATTGATTCGCCTGCGGCGAGTGTACCAAAGTAATCACCGGTGTAGGTAGTGCGGAGCAGGTTGTCAGCGATAAGGGTCGCGATCATCTCCGTTACATCGTCGTCTATCAAGAGGAGACCACCGGGCTGAAAATCTACCCAGGCATCAACAGCGACGGGGTTACCATCACCGTCGGTGCTGTCATAAGCAGCGGCCATGCTAAACTTAGCGGCATCAATAGTCGCATCACCTAACACGATTGCTCCGTTAGATCCGTCACCCAAAGTTAGATGGCCCACAGTGCCAGTCATATCTTTCGAAGTGTCGAGATACGAAACACTGAGCGAATCGCCAACGTTAATCAAACCGCCGGTCATATTAACGGTAGCTTCGCCGCCACATTGGGCCATTTTCATACGTCCGTCAATGTTAATCACACCGCCGGACATATTGAGGGTGCTTGTACCGGCATCGCCAGGATCTCCCTTGGACATTTCAAGGGCGTCGCCAATATCAACCGTACCACCGGTCATAGTCATGATGCCTACGCCACCACTTTTCTGCCCAAGTTCCAGATCATCTTTGTCAGTGCCAAGGTAGGAGGTGTCGTTGATATTGAGGTAACCGGTACCGTGTTTGCCGAAGATCATGTCGTCATGAAAATCCATTGAACTGGCGCCGTTCAGAGTGAGGGTGCCTGTACCACCACTATTTTCGGCAACCAACAGGTCGTCTTGCTTATACATCCCGTCTTGGTGAGTAATCACACTATCGGTGAGAGTGAGGACACCTGTATTACCTGATGAGCCGTCATTTGCTGTGCCGCCCCTGCCAACAGTAATGTCCTTGCCACCGTTGGTAAAGGTAATGTTAGTATCGGTCAGAGTGACGGTAGCTTGACCATAACGGCCAAAATCCATTGTGTTCCCGACTTCCATTTCAATGCCGGTAAGAGTGGCGGTACCTACAGAGCTTGTGTTGTTCCTATCCCTGCCGGCAACTCTAAAGTTGTCCGCGACATCGATGTCAAGTGTCGCAGCATTATAATCGCCGACTGCAATAAAGGTACCGTTGGTGTTTGCCTCATTGGAAACTTCGATGTCTTTTCCGTTACCGACAGTCAATGTAGTACCAGCAGCCATAGTAAAGGTACCGGTACCGCCGGTAAAGTCGCCATCCTGGCCCGCACCAACTTCTAAGTTACCGGCCTCACCAGCAACATTGAGATCAATCGAGCCGCTTACCAGATTAAGTACACCGACATCACCAGCATAATGACCAAGAGAGATCCCACCGTCAGTTTCCAGGCTTCCACCATCGACCGTCACTGTGACGGCATCGCTGCTGAAAGAATCGCTGCTGATCCACAGTTTACCGGATTGGGCAACATCCCCGGCACCAATATTGATATTGATAGGGCCTGCTTCACCGACATTGGTAGTGGTTGTCTCGATATTCCTGAGATCGACGGCCTGACCGAGAACGGGTCCTATATCGTTGCCGTAACCAGGAATAGCTGGTTGGAATGGAACTAATACAAAATCTGTTTCTACTACATCTGTAGTAGAAGGATCGTCGCCTAAAACCTCAAGTACCTCAGGTATCTCAACGAAATCACCTTCGTTCCAGTTGATACCGGTAACCCAGAGGCCATCGGTGCTGTCATTGTCCCACCATATCGCCTGTGCCGACGCAACACCTGTCATTACGACAAATGCAGCGAGGAGCAGACATACTTTCATTACTTTCATCACACCTCTCCTAACTTAACAATTGTTATCGTGACCCGCTTCAATTTTCACAACATTCGATAACGGGCCATAATCGGATGTCATAACCTGTACTTCCTAATTGTCCCACGCCGTTGCGGCAGACAGCGTCCCTGCATGACAACAGGCGCAAATAGCCTGCCGCTGCGCATCCTGCACTCAAAAGGTGATCAGAAGTGCACCCTCGCTCCCTCCGACAAAACTCCGCCGAAATTCAGATGCCAACCTCCGTTATCACACCGACCTCCGTGGTCGGCAGGCAGCCTGACAGAACTACCCACCTTTTCCACTTCTTAATATATCGGACCTGCGGAGGGATGTCAAGCCCTTTTTCAAAGTTTTTTGCCGAAAAGCACCCAATTCCGGAGGTATTATCGGCTGGCCCGTGAACTTTTGCCCCCCCCAAACCAAAACCAGCATATCCAGTGCAGCGAGCGAGCCCCGCAAAGGCCACTAACTTCTTTATTTACAAAGAGTTATGCGGGTTGTGACTTTTTTTGCCTGGAAATCAGTACAGATTATCAGGACAAACACGTTCGAGAGTGGCTGCAAAATTAATTCTTCTTTTTTCGGGTCATCCGTTTAATGCGTAGGTCCCTGTGCCTAAAGCAACATTTGTTTCACTCGCCCTCAACGTTTTGCCCTAACTTTTTTGCCCAGCGCATTGTTGCGGTGTATTTGGGGCTCTTTGTCGCATCGTCGTCGTAGTGCTGGAGCATTCCCCAACTGCCCCACTTGCTCCATCTGCCGACCGAGGAGAAATAGCAGAACATATCCCCGCCGGCCTTTTCCCATGCCTCGAAGTACCTGTCATAAATCCCTTCCATTCGCCGATGTCCATTGGCCTCATGCAGCAGCTTTGTCAGTTTCTCGTTGTCCTGCCCGCCGCCGACTCCGACCATGTGCTGGCCGCCTTCGTATGTCATCAGCTTCAGGCCGTATTTGTCCGCCACCGCCTTGCTCCGCGTAATCCAGTCGATCGACTTCGGCAGCGACTTGCTCTCGATATGATCCAGCACCTGATCGACCGACCAGTTCGCCACTGCATCCGAAGACGGGTCGCCGCCCGGGCGAATGTTGAAGCTTACATACGGCGCAATCGCCAGCGCATCGGCATGCTTGTATGCATCCTGCCACTCGACGACCCGCTCGGAGACGTATGGATTCGCCGCCTGCGAGGGCAGCACGCGCACCAGGCGCTTGCTGCCGCCGAAAACCTTCTCCCATATCTTAAATATCTGCACCGACCGGTACGCCGTAAACCGCCAGCCGGCCTCCCACGGTTTTTCGGCAAAGCCCAACTTGGCGCCCTGCTCGCCCGCCCAGCGGCTCTGGGCGAACTGACCGTTCCAGACCTCATTGGAATACTCGACATAGACTTTCAGATCCCCATCGAGCTTGCGTTTGACCATCGCGGCGAAGTTGAGAACAAAATTATCGTCGGCTAAGTGCGGCATGCAGAACCACGGATCGGCGCCGAGACGATTGCACAGATCGATCATCAACTCCAGCGCAACGCCCTTCTTACTGAACGTCGCGTGGCGAAGCGTCGGCCTGTCGTCCCAATCGCTTATCTTCGAGCCGTTGGTGTGCATGAAATCCATAAACCGCAGACACGCCATACCTTTCCAGCGATTGAGAAAAACCGGATGCCACGGATTGTCCTCATAGGTCTTCTCGAAGCCCGGCATGATCACGCGGATATTGCGAACATAATCACCGGGCACGGTCTCCATCAACCGAAGAAAGAACCCGCCCCGCGACGAATCCACATCGATCACGATCCTGCCCGGCTCGCTCTTAACTACACTTGCAGCGTTCCAGAAGTCGAGTTTGCCTTTGCCGTCATAGAGAACCACGTACCGCCCCGAGGGATAATGTCCTCCGTCAATCGTGCACAAAGGCGTCTCCGCAAAGCAGTCCTTTTCCAGCCGCCTCACCCAGCCGTACTCATCCAGCAAAAGCTCCGGCCCTTTCCCCCACGATTCCCCCTTCTCTTGACTGATCCAGGGCCGCGACATCCGAAACACATCCACAAACGGTAGCTCCGTATTCCAGTCGGCGGGTCCGGCCAGATTCATCCCCAACCGCGCCACGCCATCAACCGCAAAACACGACCCGGCAAAAAAACACAAGCACAACAGCGCCCCGGGAAACAGCTTGCTCCTAAACATCAACCAATCTCCTCAATCTGAAAATCCACCTTTATTTCCGTCGGATCATTCCGATTTGCCCGACAAAATAAAGCCTGTACCGGGTCAACCGACCCGGACAGGCCCTTACCACATGTATCCTTCTCTTCTACAATGTCCAGCCGGGGCGGTAGTGGGATTCGTGGCTGATGTATTCGTCCGCCTCGGGGGCGTTTTTCGCTTTCATGTTCGGTCCGTCCCAGAGAATCTTCTTTTGGGCGCGAATTGCGACGTCGCCTAAGAGAATGAATTCGGCGAGTCTCGCTGCGTAGCCAAAGTTGCTGCTGGCAGGCGCCCCTCCTTTGCAGGCATCCAGCCAGTCGCGATGATGGCCCTTCGAGCGTGGAATCGTCTTGGGCGGGAGCTTGTCTGCCAGCGACTGCATCCTGGACTCAGGAATAATACGAGGCGAACCGCTCCACCCCCCGGCCATGATCGTGCCCTTGTCGCCAACCAGCAGGATACCGTTTCCGCCCCCGCCTACGCGCCTGCCCTCTTCCAGTTCCGGCGGGCGTTTGGGGCTGAGCTTTCCGTCATACCAGTTGACCGTAACCGGGACCATGTCGCCGCGGGCCGGAAACTTCCAGACCACCTTGTTATTGGGCCCGATCACATTGGAATCGACGAACTCGCTGCGGCCTTCGAAACTGATGGGATGACCGAGCTTGAGCGCCGCAAAAGCGGGTTCGGTATTGTGCACGCCCATATCACCCACAGCTCCCGTCCCGAACGACCACCAGCCGCGCCAGTTATACGGGCAATAGGCCGGGCTGTACGGACGATTCTTCAGCGGTCCAAGCCACATATCCCAATCGAGGTCTTTCGGCACAGGAGGCCTGTCTTTGGGCC
>JAGHBX010000440.1 GCA_021160785.1 Planctomycetota bacterium
GCTAAAAGGTCCGCAGCATCGTCGGCATCCAGCTCTGATATCAGACCCGTAAGCTCCTCTTCCTTCAGCAGATCGAACAACTCGGATCGCGTCGCCTCGTCGACCTTCTCGAGAACCTCGGCGGCAACCGACTTATCCAGCAAATCAAAAACGACCCGCCTGTCGGAATCACCCAGAAGCTCGACAATCTCGGCGATATCACTGTCCCGCTGATCCGAGAGTAATGCCCCTAATCGGCCCCGATTGCCGCTGCTCAGCAGATCCTCCACCTGCCCAAAAAATTGTTTTGGTTCCTCGGCCATGAGTCCTTTCTCGTATATTTTCCCTATTCAGCAGTGCCGCATCGCTATTTAAGCGTATTATCACCGCTTTGGCAACCCTCTCTAAAAATATCTTTTGCACAAAATTATCCTTTACCTCAAAGCCCAAACTTAGTACAATATATGTGGGTACAAATGTAGCAGGAAAAGAGAGGGTATTTCGTGATGAGAATCTTAGCCGCAGCCTTGTTTTGTACGGTATTCGCCGCATTACCGGCCAGAATCACCGCCGGCACGTTCCCCGAACCGTCTGTCGTCCAGACGCCAAAGCACTGGACGATGGATGTCGTCTATGACCAGCCGCGGCAGATAACACTTAAATTACCCGGCGAAAAGGAGCCAAAACGTTTCTGGTACATCATCTTAACTCTTACCAATAACAGCCCCCTTACCGACGCTGACTTCTATCCGTCTTGCGAGCTAATGACCGACACCTTCCGTATTGTCCCCGCCGGCAAAGGCGTTCGCGGAGAGGTATTCCGCCAGATTAAGCTCAAACACCAGGGCGGCTACCCGTTTCTGGAACGATTGGACTATGTCGACAACAAGATACTCCAGGGTGCCGACAACGCCGTCGACGTCGCCATAATCTGGCCCGACTTCGACGTCAAAGCAAAGGAAGTCACTCTCTTCATCGCCGGCATGAGCAACGAGACCAAAGCGATTAACCACCCCACGAAAAAGAACGCAAGCGGAAACCCCGAAAAAATCTATCTGAGAAAAACCCTCGCCCTGAAATACGCCATCGGAGGCGACCCAAAACTCCGCGCCTCAGCAGCACTACGATTCAAGCAAAAATCCTGGGTCATGCGGTAGAAAAACATCCCCGCCAGTTACCCCTTCGATATGACCGACACCTTCCCGCAGCGCGGGCACTTTACCTTGTCGCCTTTGAAATTCGGCGGAATCTTCATCTTCAGCCCGCATGCACAACTCAAAAACGCAAAGCCGTTGACCATCCGCATGATATCGCCCACCTGACGCTGTTGTTTCTTCCTGCTTTCTTTCCGTTTCGCATGGGCACTTGCTTTCCTCAGTTCCACGCTCTCGACCGTCTTCAATGCCGATGCAGGCATGACCGACGCCCCGCCAACCGTCTGGCTGTACGAATCCGAATAATCCTTAAAAGAAGCCCCCCGCGACATATGCCTCAGGATTTTTATACGCTCCTCGATAGGCGGATGCGTACTGTAAAGGTTCACACCCTTCTTGCCCCTGAACGGATTCGAAATGTACATCGGGGCCGTAACCTTGTTCGCGGCCTCAAGAGGTTTGTTGTTTTGCGATATCTTCTCCAGCGCACTGACCAACCCCTCCGGATAACGTGAAAGCCTCACCGCCCCGGCATCTGCCAGATACTCGCGGCGCCTGGACAGCGAAAAATACAGAATCTGCACAAATATCGGCGCCAGAATCGCCGCCACTAATGCAATAACCAGAAACACGATCCCAGCCCCGCCCTGGTTCGACGACCTCGAAGAATATCGCCGAGTCGAACCCATTGAGCTGTAGAACATACCCCGCAGAAAAACCTGACTCATCAAAACGATACTGCCCAACATCACACCCGCCAACGTGATAAACAGAATGTCGCGATTGACAATATGGCTCATCTCGTGTGCGATCACACCCTGCAATTCATCACGGTTGAGCCTGGCCAACAGCCCCGCCGTAACCGCCACCGACGCCCGCTCAGGGCTCCGCCCCGTCGCAAAAGCATTCGGCGACGGATCGTTAATGATGTAAATCTTCGGCATCTTAGGCAGGTTCGCCGCGATCTTCATCTCCTCGACAACATTGAACAACTGCGGATGCACCTCATGCGTTACAAGTTTCGCCTTGCTCGACGCCAACAGTATCTGGTCGCCGCTCGAAAAGCTGACCACCATCAACACCAGCCAGATAACCGTCGCGATCATCACACCGAAAAAGGCGCCCTCACCACCGCCAAAGGCCAGCCCCATCACAGCCCCCAGCGCCATCAGGCAAAACGCCATAGTACTCAGCAGAATTACCGAGTTTCTCTTATTAACCCGTATCTGTTCCCACATGGCACAATCATTTATAGATAATAGAAAATAATAAACAGAAAATATAAAATCGTTAGAAGCTGACCTTGGGCACTTCGCGCTCCGCCTCGTTTTCAATCTCGAAGAAATCACGCTTGGTGAAGTTGAACGAGTTGGCAATCACATTCGACGGGAACATCTGAATCTTATTATTAAAGAACAGCACCTGATCGTTATATCCCTGCCGCGCAAACGCAATCTTGTTCTCCGTGCTCGTCAGCGTCTCCTGCAGCGAAAGAAAATTCTCATTCGCCTTCAGCTCCGGATAATTCTCGACAACCAGCATGAACTTGCTCAACGCCTCACTGAGCATCCCCTCGGCCTTGGACGCCTCGGCGGCGCCCTGGGCGCCCATCGCCTGGCTCCTTGCCTTGGTGATGCTCTCGAACGTCTCACGCTCGTGCGTCATATATCCCTTGGCCGTCTCCACCAGGTTCGGGATCAGATCATGCCTCCGCTTAAGCTGAACATCGATCTGAGACCACGCATTATCAACCTGGTTCCTCAGCCGAACAAGGCTGTTATAAATGCTGATAACAGCAACAATGATCAGCAGAATTATCCCGCCAATAACAGCAAAAGATATCCACATAGTAGTTCTCCTAAAAGGTTTCCTGTTGTCCAAATTCCTTACCGAATCTCATCATACGGCTAAATCATACCACATAGCCGATTCATGTCAACAGCCTGCATACCGAAAACTAAAGACGCACAAACCGCCGTACTGTTGCCGTCTTTCTCGAAAAAATGCGGCGGCATTGGAAATCCTGGCGAAAATAAAAATGCTGGATGTATAGACCTTGCCGAAGCAGGCGCCACCGAAAATATACCGCAAACAATGCAAAAACTAACCCAAGTTCGACAGTTAAATAATTTTCCAACTTTTTTTGGCTTACATTTCTGATTGCATAGCGTTTTTTGGGCGGTGACGTGGGTCGCGTTTTATACAAATTCAGGTGTTTTTGAATGCCCGCGGCCTGGGCGCCCTGTCCGGTTGATTTTGCTATTTTAATCGCTTCGCCGGGATTATAAAACTTCTCCGCTTTACTGGTGGCCTTGTCTGTTTTTTTCTGCCTTGTATACAGGGCGGCCTTTCGATAGATGAGTGATGTTGGGATATGTTTCTACCAAGTTGACGGATTCGGGGTAGAATATCAAGTCTATCCTGTGGGTTCAAGCTTTCCGCCCGCTCTTCAAAGATTTATCGTCCGGAAAGCTTGAATTCTTAAGACACATTTGGTATCCTATTAGAAAAGTGGCTTGGTTCCGGCCCTGCAGATCGGTACAAGTCGCTCGGAATAGTCGAGCGAGGATATGCATGTTAGATGAGAATCGTGGATGATAGGCCTGCGTTCGCCAAAGATGATGTCATACAAAGATTCAAATGGAAAATGCGATAAGAGTTCGTCTTCGGCGCGAATGTGGCCCTGTGTGTGCGGCATTGTCATTTTCGTCATTCTCCTTAGTCCTGCGTCTGCCGAGGCATACATAGGTCCCGGGGCCGGTTTTGCCATAGGTGGTTCGGTCCTGGTCATTTTCACCAGTATTTTCGCCGGCGTCTTTGCCCTGCTGACCTGGCCTGTTCGGTGGCTGTTTCGTTTTCTTCGCGGCCGCAAGGCTTATACCAGGAGCAGGATCAAGCGTTTTATCGTGCTCGGCATGGACGGCATGGATCCTGTCCTGACCGAACGATTCATCGCCGAAGGAAGACTGCCCAATCTGGCCCGTATGCGGGAGCGCGGCTGCTTCAAACCATTGACCACAACAATACCGCCAATCTCCCCGGTGGCATGGTCGTCGTTTCAGACGGGATCAAATCCCGGCAAGCACAACATCTTCGATTTCCTGACAATCAATCCAAAAACATATCAACCAAAACTAAGCTCAACCGATATCCGCGGACCCTCGCGAATGATTCGTATCGGCAAGTACATAATACCGATTGGCCGGGCAAACATACGACTTCTCCGCAAAGGAAAACCATTCTGGCACATCCTTGCAAAACACGGTATCTTCAGCAATATCCTGCGGGTCCCTATCACCTTCCCACCTCAAAAATACCGGGGCTTGCTTCTTTCGGCAATGTGCGTGCCTGACATCAGGGGCACACAGGGAACCTTTTCGTTTTATACAACACGCGCCGATAACGACCGCATCCATACGGGCGGAGAGCGATTCTGTGTTAAGAGCAACGGCCGCACAATCAGCGCCGAACTCATCGGCCCGGAGAATCCTCTTCGCGCCGATCGCAGTGTTTTGAAATGCTCGTTTACCATTCGACTCAGCGACAGTTCGCAAGAGGGGCAACTTCGGATCAACGGCGAGCGGCACACCCTTGTCCGGGACAAATATTCTGACTGGATACCGGTTGTGTTCAAGGCAGGTCCGTTGGTTCGCGTCTATGGGATTTGCCGCTTTCTTCTGCTCGGCGTCAAGCCGGAATTTGAACTGTACGTAAGCCCGATCAATATCGATCCGGAGAAACCGGCTATGCCCATTTCTCATCCGCGCGTCTATTCGACTTATCTGGCCAAACAGCAGGGCAAATTCGCCACGTTAGGTCTCGCCGAAGATACATGGGCGCTGAACGAGGGCATCCTGTCGGATGAGGCCTTCGTCGAGCAGTCCGTCAGCATGGATACGGAGCGACAAGAGATGTTCTTTGACGCACTGGCCAAGCTGAAACGCGGCGTATGCGTATGTGTTTTTGACGGAACCGACCGTATTCAGCACGCTTTCTGGCGCTATCACGAAAAAAGAGATGCCGCCACCGCCCGCCTGACCCTGACGACTAATCCGGTGGAGGATGTTTATCGACGCGCCGATGATATCGTCGGAAAAGTCATGGCCAAATACGACGACAAAGACACCGTCATCATGGTTATATCCGACCATGGTTTCAAGGCATTTCGGTATGGACTGGATTTGAATCGCTGGCTCGAAGAAAAAGGTTATCTGGTCCGCAAGACCGACGCGCATAAGTACAGCAATCTCGAAGCCGTCGACTTCTCGAAGACCAAAGCCTTTGCCGTCGGACTCTCAGGGATATTCCTGAATCTTAAGGGGCGGATGGGACAGGGA
>JAGHBX010000439.1 GCA_021160785.1 Planctomycetota bacterium
CCTCAATAGATTCTCAAAACGAAGTTTAATGTTTTCAAGTCCTTCTAATTCAACTCCCTCAATCGCCTTGGGTACTCCATCTTCTTCATCAACTCCAATAACGAGATATCCACCAGCCGTATTTGCAAACGCGCTAACATCGATCAAAAAGTCTTTCTTGTCACGGTCACTATTCCCATATAGTGCCTTCTTGTAATCAAGGACTCTGCTCTCTGCGACCTGTTCATCGATGAGGCATTTAATATCTTCCACCACGACATCTTTGAGTGGTTTATCAAACGGGTGCATCCGTCATTCCTCCTGTCCCTTAGCTTGTCTTGCCATGTGTAGTTCCATCGTTCTATTCGGTTTAGTATTCCGTTCAAGGTAAATTCAACGTACCAAGACGTTTTCCCATCTTTCCCCAACAAAACCACCAACCTACCATCCCAAAACCATCTCTCTAAACATTGCCCAAAGCGAAATCCGCCGCAAGCGGACCCCAAAATAGTAAATACTAAATCGTAAATAGTCAATTAAATTCCCCCTCTGGATTCTGTTCACCCACCTCCTTACTAAAGACCAAAGACCAACGACCAACGACTAAATGCTCATTCCAGCCAAAAAACCTTGATTTTTCGCCCCAACTGTGGTATAATGCACCACCAGAATTAAGGACAAAGCAACACCAAAAACAGGGGGACCCACAAACCATGCCCACCAAACCGCCGCATCGCGTTTCAAGCCAGGAATTTCGAAATCCGCATTTCGGATTTACGCGATATGCCCAAATGCGCAAAACGAACCCAATCCCAGCACAAGCATTTCACAAAACGAACCCAATCTACCACCCCAACAGCCAAAAAACACGAAACGAACCCAATTTGCCGTACCGCCGTCCGCCCAAAGACCGAAATGCGCAAAACAAACCCAATCCCCGCCCGTCTCAAGCCAACCCCGCTGGCCAAAGGCCAGTCCCGGCGCGCCGGGAAACCCAATTTACGCCGCAACGGACCTCTGGAAGACCAAAAAAACGAAACGAACCCAATTTCTGCCGAAACCCCCAATCTACATTCTACAATATACAATCCAATGGCCCAATTCGCACCCAGCCCAGACGTTCTCTGTGGAAAGAGCGCCTTTTTTATCGTATGCCTTTGCGGCGATGTCTTTTCCTATGTGTTTGGCGATGGCGTAGCATGTTGTGGGTGTGTGCTTGGCGACCATCGGTACTTTGAGAGCGCCTCATAGTTGCCCTCGCAGGCGACCGCCGGAACCTGCGCACAAACCGGATGCCCGAATTATTCGTCCTTTGTCGGGCGGGCAATCCGGTAGCAGGCGACCGATTTGTTGCCTCGGATGTACATTCGCCCGTTGGCGATAGTGGGGTGTTGCGGTCTGCCTAAGTCCATGTCTATGTGTACACGCCCAAGCTCGACAAAGCCCTTCCGGTTAGCTTCTGCCATTACGAGATCTTCGTTCTTCGTCAAGGCAAAGATCAACCCATCGGCGATGATCAGTTGCTGGTCTTTTGACCATTCGCTGCCGATTTCCTTCCAGAGCAAACGCCCGTCGTCGAAATTGGTGCAGTGGATAAACCCCCCCTCGCCGCGCCCGCCAAAGCCGAAGACCGCATCCTTGTAAACGGCGACGGTGTTATAGTTGTTTGTCTGCAACTCCGTGCTGCGGTAGAGTTCCTTAAAAGCGATCTTGCCGTCGGTGGCCTCCATCTGCAGGCACGCCGAGAAGTTTTTGCCCGTTCCCTCGGCACCGCTGAGGAACAGTCGCGATCCGACAGCCACGGGCGTACTGACGAGCCCTATGATAATCCCGGCGGGGTAGGGGTAACGCCACATGATTTTGCCCGTATCAGCGTGTACGCCCAGGACCTCGCGTGTACCATAGGTGGCGACAATAACCTGCGGTATCCCGCCGACCACTTGATACGTCAGTGAAGCGGGGGCGCCGAGTTCCCGCTTGCTGTCTGACTTTACCTCCATTGTCCATCGCAGTTTGCCCGTCATCTTGTCGAGCGCCACGAGTATGGCGCGTTTGGGATTATCCGCGGCGACATACAGCACATCACCCACTACGAGCGGGACCGATCCTTCGGTAGCCCAGAACGTTTCGTCGGCTCGCCATAATTCCTTGCCGTCGGCATTCAGGCAGATGATGGGGCATCGCATCTCCCACACATCCTTCTTGTAGGTGGCGTAGGGGATGAAGTAAATCCGATCTCCGTCAATAACGGGGCTCGTCACCGGTCCTTTGACGAAATGGCGGTTCTCTTTTGGATGCAGCAGTTGCTTCCACAGGGTCGCGCCGGTGAGGGGGTCGAGACAGAGAGCCCACTGCTTATTCTCGGTTTCAGAGGCTGTAAATGCCCTGCCTTTTGCCTCCACCACGGCGGTTTTGCCCCAACCGATCTCCACTTGCCACAGCTTTTTAGGGCCTTGGGCGGGCCATTTGCGCAAGAGGTTTGCAGCGTTGAATACGCTGTTGCCGTGGTTTGGCAGGAATCGCTCCAGGTCTGTGTTGGCGGCGGTGGCGCCAAAAACCGTCGATTTGACGCCAAAAAACGCCATTATGCACAGCGATATCGCCAGGCCCCGAAGGGCGGCCATGTTACGAGCAGTTCTTTTCATATCTCCTGAACTCCAACAAAACGCAGCGGCGAGCTATTTTGAGTATAACCAGAAGCCTCAGAATACAGAACACTGTGATCATTTTCAAGAGCAAGCTGTTTTTTTTGCTGCGTGTTTGAGCCCATTTTCGCAGGTGGTCGCATCCGGCAGTGGGCTTTGGTTTGGTTGTTTTAAGTCCTTGCTGTGTATGTGATTAGCGTCATAGAAGCCGGTGGCGGCAGGGTCGTGGTCGGATAAAAAGGGCAGTAGCAGTACTTGCAGCAGGTTTATTTATCTAAAATTTCAACCTTGACAAGTCTCATATCCGATAGTTAAATTGGGTGGATGAGATAAGTTAGGGAGCCCAAATTAGTCCTCATTTAAGTAAGGAAACGAAGATGGAGAAGATAAAGGATTTGTTGACGACGGGTGAGGCGGCTGAAATCTGTAGTGTTAGTCAGCAGACGATCATTCGCTGTTTCGATTCGGGCAGGCTGGAGGGGTTCCGCATTCCGGGGTCAAAGTTTCGACGCATCCCTCGCGAAAATCTCATCAAGTTCATGAGGGAGAACCATATGCCCCTGGACAATGTCGAGACGGGCAAGCGCAAGATCCTGATTGTCGATGACGACGAGGAGATTGTGGAGTTGATGGTGGATGTGCTTTCTCGCGACGGACGATTTGAGATCAAGACGGCGTCGAGCGGGTATGATGCCGGTATCATGACCGAGCAGTTTCGTCCGGATCTGGTGATATTGGATTACATGCTGCCGGACATCAACGGCAATATTGTCTGCCGGGCGATCCGCCGCAATCCGCAGCTTCAGAACATCCGAATCATTATCGTAAGCGGTGTGGTCAACGCCAGCGAGATCGAGGATTTGCTTGGCGCCGGCGCAGAGGAGTTCATACGCAAGCCGTTTGACATTGTGGAACTGGTGGAAAAAATTTCCGGGGTGTTACAGTTACAATAGGACTGTGAGGGATTTGTGATGGCAAAGCGGGAGAACAAGAGCGCCGTTGCGCGTCAGGTTGAGCTTATCATCAGGCGGATGGGTTCGCTTTCGACGTTGCCGGAAGTGGCCGTGATGTACCTGGGGCAGTTGGCGGGCAATGGTTTCGATGCGGGTGCGCTCGAGGAAATCATCGAGTCGGATCCGGCACTGACGGCCAGGATATTGGCGCTGGCGCACGAGAAGGCGGTGGCGTTTACGGACGACGTGCCGTCGGTTGCCGAGGCGGTCGCAAAGCTGCCTGCGGCGCTGATTCGCGATGCAGTGCTTTCGGTAAAAGTTTTTCAGGCCTTTGACGCGGATTTCGATCCTGACAGCCGGCGGACACTGCCTCGCAAGGAGCTTGCGATGCATGCGCTGGCGGTGGCATGTTGCGCCCAACAGATCGGCGAGATTGCACTGCCGGCTCGTGAGAGGCAGATGGCTTTTTCGGCGGGGCTGCTCCACGATATCGGCAAGATCGCGATAGACCAGGTCATGCCCAAGAGCTTCTCCAGGATCGTCGACCAGGCAAAGTCGCAGCTTTCGCCGATACACGTGGTTGAAAAGGAGCATTTGGGGCTGGATCATACGATTATCGGTAAGCGGCTTGCGGAACAATGGTCGCTTCCTGTTGAGATTTCTTATGCGATCTGGCTGCATCACACCGATGCTGAGATCATATCGGAGAATGTGCCGGCGGCGAAGATGGCGCTGGTGGTGCAATTAGCTGACATCATTGCCAGGCAAAGCGGCATCGGGCTTTCGGGCAGTTTCGACACTCCGGAATCGATCGAGGCGATATGCCGGGGGCTTTCGTTGTCGAGTGATCAGGTCGAGACGATTCGCGGCGGTCTCGCCGAAGCCGTGGGTCGGCGGTCGCAGTTATTGGGGCTGCAGCAGCCGGGCGGGCAGGCGGCGTCTTGCGAGTTGATTTTCGAGACGGCGGCAAGACTGGCTAAGGAGCATACCGATCTGTCGACATCCCATACGCAAACGACGATTGCTTCGGCGCAGATGGAATTTGTCGGCGATTTTCTACCTGCCGTGGAGGGTAACGAGGCGGCGATTGATGTTGCGTGCAAGTTTGTCGCCGAGTGGCAAAAGCACTACCAGACCGGTCCTGCGTGCGTTTATGTCGTCGAGGATTCCAACGAGGCTTTCGTGGAGATGGCGACGGTGGACAAGACCGGACGGACGGATACGGTTCTGGTCAACGTGCCCTCCGGTGTGCCGGCGATACCCGAGGTGCTGCAGAAAGAGTTTGTAATTGTCGATGCAGCCGACCATGTGGGGTGGGTCTTTGAGCGGACCGATTTTGAGATGGATCTGTCCGTGGCGAAGGTTTTACCCCTGCCTGCCTGCGGCAAGACGGCGGCGGTATTGATATTTGAGCCGCGAACGCCTTTTGACCCGGCGGGGCGTCCGGAGTTGTTTGCCGCTGTTGCATCGGTTGCAGGCAGTGTGATCGAGTTGGCTTTGACGAATCTGCGGCACAACCGACTTGCCGAACGGTTTGCCGAGCTTTTGGGCAGTCTCAAGACAACTCGCGGCGAACTGACCGAGGCGAAATCGCTTGCCGGTATTGCCGAAATGGCGGCAGGGGCGGCGCACGAGTTGAACAATCCGCTGAGCGTCATTTCGGGACGCGCCCAACTGTTGCAGGATTCCGAGGCCGATGCCGACAAGAAGCAGATGCTCAAGCAGATTCAGTCGCGGACCCGGGAGATATCTCAGATCGTGGCGGACCTGATGAGTTTCGCGCGTCCGGCTGAACCGTCGGCTGAGGTGGTCGGGCTCCGTGCGTTGATTGACCAGGCTGTCGCCAATACGACAAAGGCGCACGGCCTGGCGGCGATGGAGGTTGAAATCGCCGGGATTGACGAATCGGTCGATGTCTGTGTTGATCGCGGGCAGATTGTGCGAGCCATCGCCAACATCCTTTCCAACAGTCTCGAGGCCTACAAGGGCGGCAGCGGGCTGGTGCAAATCGACACGGCCTGCGCCCAGAGCGAGGGGGCGGTTACATTCAGGATAATCGATTTCGGCTGCGGCATGGACGGAGAGACGATTGCCAAGGCGTGCCGGCCTTTCTTCTCGGCAAAACCGGCGGGCAGGAAGCGGGGGATGGGGCTTGCCCACAGCCTGCGCCTGCTGGAACTGAACAAGGGCACACTGTCAATCGCCGGCG
>JAGHBX010000328.1 GCA_021160785.1 Planctomycetota bacterium
AATCAATGACGATGTTCAACGCCAGTTCTCTGTTCAGCGGGCTGTATTCCCACCCCCACGGACCGCAACTAAACACTTGCTCGCCGCTAACCCTTTCTTGATTAAACGGTGCACGGGTAGTTTCCATCGGCTTGATTAAAGCCTTGCCCATAGGATGCACCGCCGAAACAACCTCCCCCTTGTCATCGAACGAGATCACCCAGTCGCTGCCCGCAGCCTTCCAGTCGCCCGAAACCGCTTTTGGCAAACCCCCCTCCACACGCTCCTGGCCACCGGTACACCCGCTCAAAATGACTCCGCATACAACAGCAAGACAGATAATTCGCATAGTCTTCCTTATCAATAGAATGTTCATGCATCCACTTTCAGACGCCATTGAATACCTCCAAAAAAGCACACCCATCATTGTGTATTATCCAAAACCGCCCTGCTCTGTAAAGAAAAAAAGAGGCAAGCCCGAAGACTTATTCGCCCGCACAAGATTCTTCAAGTTCAATATTGATGTGGATTGTAGATGCATTGAACCGGACTGGGCGCACCCCAACTATTGATCATCACCATAACGTCCATCGCTGAGATGAGACCATCACGGGTGAAGTCAGCACACGGATTATAAGGACCACCCCACGCATCCAGCAATATTTGAACATCAATTGCAGAGATCAAACCGTCGCAATTCGCATCGCCGTACGGCTGACACGGACAGGCCGACGTCCAGCAAAAGGGGTCCGCCAGGATAGAAAGCTGGACAGGAAGATTTGTGTCGCTCTCACTGCCGCCGACAAGCGGCGACCCGAACCAGCAAAGAATAAGACACCCCGCACACGCTATCCACTTCATCGTCGCTCTCCTTTCTCAAAAAAGCATTTTGTCCGAACAGACCCTTTGTCCCGTCCGAACTTACACAAAAGCCCGCCGACCAAAACAAATGCTATCATAAGGCGAAATTGTCGTATATGCAACCATTAAAAAAGAGGCAAGCCCGAAGACTTGCCTCTCTAAAAAACTACTTTCCAGCGTTTCGCTTATTTGCGACGACGCAGGAACAAACCACCAAGACCCAGCAGAACCATGGTCATCGGCTCAGGAACAATGGTCATCGAAACGGGTTCAAAGCCTTGATTGTAGAGGTCCGTAATCAGCATCGTGCCGACTCCAGTATAAGCCAGACCCGTAAAAAGGTCCCCGGGACCCTGTGCAGCACCGAAGAACTGAGAGGCACCGACCCTGTACAGGTCTGCCTGATCGAAAGACACGTTGTTGTCGAAATCCCAGCCGAAGCCATACCCAACTCCCGCACCATTCAATGCGAGATCACCATCAGTGACCTCTACGGTGATTTCGTAACCCATGACGGCTTCATCAACGCCAACCGAAATCGTTGCAGTGGCAGCGTCATCGGTGACAATCAGGCCCGCATTGGCCAACGAGGCCATTCCAAGAACCAACATTAAAACTAACAACTTCTTCATCATCGTTCTCCTTTCTTAGAAAACATTTGTTCGAACAAACTTTTTCATCCACATTAACGTGAAGTGTGTGTCAAATTTAAATCAATACTACGGACAAGTACCGCCCCAAGTCCCGAGCAATACCTGCACATCAAGAGCAGACACAAGACCGTCTCTGTTGAAGTCAACACAAGGATCATACGCTTGACCCCAAGCACCCAGCAGCACCTGGACGTCAAGGGCAGAAATAAGACCGTCACTATTTGCATCGCCGAAGGGCTGACACGACGTCCAGCAAGGGGGTCCGCAGGAAACCATGGTGGGAGCGGGCATTACTACGCTGCTCGGTGCGGTTCCGCCGATGTTGACGATTCCGCCGCGCGTTGCAATTTCTTCTGTTACTGTAACGGTTGCGTCTCCACTCAGATTGATCCTGCACAGAGTCGTCTCAGCAAGCGGAGCGTTTACGGAATCGGGAGCGTTGCCGGTATTGCCGACATCGTAGAGAGCGGCAAACTCAAGAACACAACTTTCGCCCGGCAACTGGCCGGGAGCGTCCGGTGCACTGGCGGGAGCAACCGGAGTACCGACGGCGTCGATCGTTGTAATTTCGTCGCCACTATCGGGGATTCCATCAGGATCCGTCACGAGGAAAGTAATAGTACCCATGTAGATACCATAACCTTCGGCGCCATCGACGCTCTCGCCAGAGTCCATGAAACCAGTGACAGAAGTGATTTCTTCGCCGGCGCCAACGCTCACATTGAGAGCGATACCCGCGACCAGCGAGTTCGTGACAGTGTCCGTGTCAACGAACGTGTCGGCGCCATCCGCCGTAACCACCAGGTCGACGGCACATTCGCCCGGAACGTCCACCAGACTGATCGTAACCGCGGCCATGGCAGGCGCCACCAACAGCGCCATCATTAAAAACATCAATTTCTTCATCCTACACCATCCTTTCTCTAAATTCTTCTTACCTCTAAAATTTTCATCAGGGCACCGTGCCCTGTGAGACGTCCTGTACACACGTGCAACGAAGAAAATTCAACGGGTAATCGTCACCTGACAGAAGAACATGCACATCCTGACCTCCGCCAGCGGCGCCTCGTTTCCGGCACCGTTTTCGACTTCACCCCATTGTCCCTTCGACCCACACCTCCTTAATCCACCCTTGCTGGTGGTTCTTGCTACATCCTAAAAGAACAGGCCCTGCAGTAGTGATACCTACTACAGCCCTATATTTCGCATGATACAATAAGCTGTTAGCGAAAGCAAGGGAAAAATGAAAAAATTTCCAATATTTTTGTGGTTTTTGCGGGTCAGGGTGAGTTTTACCGGACCTGCGGCGACCACAATCACCATATACCCCAAAAAGCCCCCATTTGGCCGATCAACCAGCCCTGCCGGAGCTAATATTATCGGAAGATTTGTGTTTTTTCAAGAGGGGTTTTGCTATAAGATACCATGCCTATGGTAAAGGTTTTTACAGGACGTATTATTGTTGTCCGTTTGGTCATGCTGACGGCGATGGCGGCGCTTATCGGCATCGGTATTTGCGCGATCTACGCGGCGGGCAATCCGGACCCGTCAGAGGCGACCGGTCGCCCAGACGTAGCGGCGGGGGCGTGGCAAAAACAGCTTATTTTCGCAATAGCAGGGCTTGGAGCCCTCGTAATGGTCAACTTGATAAACTACCGCCGGTTGGGTCCTGCCAGCTACTGGCTGTATCCGGCGATCCTGGTCGTTTTGGCGCTGGTGCTGCTCGGAAAGTTCTTCGCTATCCCTTTCGTGCCCAGAATCAACGGCACGTGTCGCTGGCTGCAGCCGATTCCCGGCTACGATATCAAGGTCCAGCCGTCGGAGTTCTGCAAATTGATCTATATATTAGCTTTGGCGTGGTATCTGCGTTTTCGGAGCAATTACCGCCATTTCAAGGGGCTGGTGGGCCCGTTTTCGCTGACGCTGCTGGCGATGGTGCTGATCCTGCTGGAACCGGACCTGGGCACGGTTGTGTTGCTCATGCCAATTCTCTTTGCCATGCTCTATGTCGCCGGCGCCAAGGTTAAACACCTCATACTCATCCTGTTGCTCGGAGTCGTCGTAAGCCCCGTTCTGTGGCTCAATATGCGCCCGTACCAGCGGATGCGGGTCTCTGCGGTCCTCCTGCAGAATGATGAGTCGTGGATATTCAAACTGGCGATGAAACACCCAAAATTCGCCGATATCCTGGCCGCCGACAGAGACAAGGGCCTAAGCGGAGTTGAGAACCTCAAGGCATGGAAGGCAAACCGGGGCTTCCAGCTTGAGCATTCGAAATACGCCACCGCTTCGGGCGGTCTCTGGGGTTACGGTTTCCGAAAAGGACCGTACATCACCCAGAACGACAAGGGCAGTCCGTATTCGCTCCCGGAAAAGCACAACGACTTCATTTTTGCCATCATCGCCCATCAGTGGGGCTTTGCCGGCTGCCTCGTGGTCCTTGGGCTGTACGGGGTCATTGTCATCTGCGGCCTGGAGATCGCCTGGCGCAATACCGACCCGTTCGCCCGCCTGATCACCATCGGAATCATCGCCATGTTCGCCATCGCCGTGATCGTGAATGTCTCGATGACCTTGGGCCTTATGCCCATAACAGGACTGACACTGCCGTTTATCAGCTACGGCGGCTCCTCATTGATGGTCAGTATGATGGCGATCGGCCTGCTGAACAACATCGGCAGATGCAGACCCTTCACCGTCGCTGGCAAAGGGCTTGAAAACCTCGAATTCATCCCTCCCTCCCTCGGCATCTGAAAGTCCATCGGATCCTGGGGCGGTCAGGCTGGGACGAGTTTTATCAGCCATATCAGCAC
>JAGHBX010000511.1 GCA_021160785.1 Planctomycetota bacterium
CCACGTGCACGGTTATCTCGTCCATGATTCCCGGGCGTTTCACTTCGATGAGATAATGCGGAGCGGTTCCTTCCACTCGCAGCAGGGCTTCTTCAATCTGGGACGGAAAAACATTCACGCCGCGAATAATCAGCATGTCGTCGCTGCGGCCGATCACCCGGCTCATTTTGACGCCGGTTCGCCCGCACGGGCAGGGCGATTCGTCCAGCTTGGCGATGTCACGTGTACGGTATCGGATAATCGGCATGGCCTGCTTTGTCAGCGACGTCAACACCAGCTCTCCCCACTCGCCGGGCGCAACGGGTTCCAGTGTTTTCTGATCCACACATTCGACAATGAAGTGGTCTTCCTGAATGTGCATTCCGCTGCGGGCGGCACATTCGCCACTGACTCCCGGGCCAATCACCTCGCTCAGCCCATAGTTGTTGAAAGCCAGAATGCCCATGTCGGCTTCGATTTGGCTTCGCATGTCTTCCGTCCAAGGCTCCCCGCCGAAGTGAGCGAATTTGAGCGCCAGGCTCTTTGGGTCAACTCCCATGGACCGAAGGTTCTCGGCGATATTCAGGGCATAACTCGGCGTGCAGACGAGCACATCCGCCTCGAGATCCCGCAAGAGCATTATCTGTCTTTGAGTATTTCCGGCGGCGGCCGGTACTATCGCGGCGCCGACACGCTCGACGCCGTAGTGCAGACCAAAACCGCCGGTGAACAATCCGTATCCAAAAGCGATGTGGACCGTATGCTCGGCGCGGAGGCCGCCGGCGACCAGGAAACGCGCACAAAGATCGGACCACGTGTTCAGATCGTCCTTGGTATAAGCGACAAAGGTTGGCTTGCCCGTTGTTCCGGAAGAACCGTGGAAACGCGCTATCTTCTCGCGCCCCACGGCTAGAAACCCCAGAGGGTAATGATCGCGCAGGTCTTTCTTCGTGGTGAATGGAAGTCGCCGCAGGTCGTCGAGGCTGCGGATATCACCGGGCGTAACGCCGGCCTGTTTGAACGCCTTCTCATAGAAAGGAACTTTCTTCACATAAGCGACGGTGTCCCGCAAACGTTGGAGCTGCAACGACCGCAGTTGCTCGCGTGGCATTGTTTCCGCTTTGTCCCAGATACGATTTTCTGTGACGAACTCAACCATTATTCATTCCGAATGTACATCCTGCCGGGTTCTACGCGCCGTACAATTCAATTCCACCAACTACGTTGACCCCTTTGTCTTGCAGCAATTTGACCGCGACATCGGGGTCGTCAAAGCGGAACACGAGGACCGCCTTCTCCTTGCGGCGGAAAGTGAAGGCATACATATACTCGATATTTATTCCATTGCCTTCGATAATCTCAAGTATCTCGGCGAGGCCTCCGGGGCGGTCTTCGACCTCGACCGCAACGACTTCGGTCACCTTGACGACACAACCCGCATCGGCCAGGATCTTCCGGACCTTTTCCCAATCCCGGACAATCAGCCGCACGATACCGAACTGCTGCGTGTCCGCCAGCGACAGCGTCAGTATGTTGACGTCGGCCTTTGCGAGTGTTCGGCACACTTCAGAAATCTGGCCCGGTTTATTCTCCAGGAACACCGAAAGCTGATTGAGCTTCATGGATAATCCTTTCATATTTCTCTTTTGTCGATGATTCTTTTCGCTTTGCCCATACTGCGTTCGATCGTATGAGGCTCAACAAGCCGAACGCTGACTCGAATCCCCAAGGTATGTTCGATAGCGCCGCTGAGTTCGGCTCGGAGTTTTTCCATCACTCGAATCTCATCGCTGAAGACCTCCGCTGTAACCTCGACCTCGACTTCCATTCGGTCCAGGCCCTTCTCGCGGGTAAGAATAATCTGATAGTGAGGCATGACGCCTTTGATCGCCAGCAGCGCTTCCTCAACCTGGGACGGAAAGACGTTGACACCGCGAATGATGAACATGTCATCGGCTCGCCGGCCAATACGTTGAATCTTTCGAATGGTCCTTCCGCAGGCGCACTGCCCGGGGATGATCCTGGTGATATCGCGTGTGCGATAGCGAATCATCGGCATGGCTTTCTTCGACAATGTGGTCAGAACCAGTTCCCCTTCCTCCCCGTCCGCCAGCGGCTCGCCTGTTTCAGGATCGACTATTTCCGGATAGAAATGGTCCTCGAATATATGCAGACCGCTTTGATCGGCGCATTCCGAGGCTACTCCCGGACCAATGATCTCGGAAAGCCCGTATATGTCGTAAGCCTTGATATTGGCCATGGACTCGATGTGTTTTCGCATAGCTTCGGACCACGGCTCGGCCCCGAAAACACCGGCCTTGATAGGCAAGGCCTTCATATCCACGCCAAGTTCGCCCGCTCGTTCGATCATGTGGATGAAGTAGCTCGGCGTACATGAAACAGCCGTTACGCCAAAATCTTTCATGACCATGATTTGCCTATCGGTGTTCCCGCCGGAAATGGGAATTACCGTTGCTCCGAGAGCTTCAGCTCCGTAGTGCGCCCCCAGCCCGCCGGTGAATAACCCGTAGCCGTAGGCGTTCTGAATGATGTCGCGAGAACCGCACCCGCATGCGGCGAACGTGCGGGCCATAACGGAACTCCACACCTGCACGTCCTCGGCGGTGTATGCCACGACAATCGGCTTGCCTGTTGTGCCGCTGGAGGCATGCAATCGCACCACGTCTCCGATTGAACCGGCGAAAAGCCCGAACGGGTATGTATCTCGCAGGTCCGTCTTGAGGGTGAACGGAAGCTTTTTGATATCTTCCAGGCTGGCGATGTCCTGCGGCTTGACGGATCGCTCATCCATGCGTTTGCGATGGACTTCCACCTTGTCGTAGGCGCGCCTGACAGTGGCTTTCAGACGCTGCAACTGAAGCACCCGCAATTGATCGGCAGGCAGGTAATCCGTAGCGCTGACAGGATTGAACGAACCGCCGATGTCATTCCATAAGTCGTTCATTGTCGCCGTTGTTCCTTTCCTGATGTAAATTGCGCAACAGATCTTTCGTCAAAGCGCCTCTGCCGCCGCCCGACCTGTTTCGAAGGCCTCGATATTGACATCATGCACCTTCTCCGAGAGGTTTGCTCTGATCGCGTCCAACCAATCAGACGAATCGATTTGCAGGTGCGTGCTCAGAAGGCCCAGCATCGCCACATTGAAGCTGCGACGATTGCTGAGGGCATTCTCATCGATTCTATCAGGAGAAATCAAGACCCCGTCCTTGCGCAAAAGCCTCTTTACGGTCTCTATCTGATCGCTCGCGAGAACCAACAGGAAATCGGCTTCTCCGATTGGAACCATCGGGCTGAAGACCTGCTCGCCGAAACGAACATCGCTGGTGACAGAACCGCCACGCTGGCTCATGCCGTGAATCTCGCTTTTCTTGACATCAAAGCCCGCGCGAAAAACCGCATCCGCCAATATATCGGATGCCTTGAGAACCCCCTGCCCGCCGAGGCCGGCAATCACGATGTTGTTGACGGCGCTAGTCATGAGTATCAC
>JAGHBX010000021.1 GCA_021160785.1 Planctomycetota bacterium
AACGGCAACTACACCGGCGATGCGTCGTGGGGTGTGTTCGGTACCTCTTTTGCGCCGGGAGAGGTTCCGCTTGTGCCGGGTGAGCTTTACGCCGTTGAATTCGAGTCAATTGAAAACTATTACACGCTCCACGGCTACGTCAACATTAAGGGCGAGATGAGCAATGATCGTGCCGGCTTTAACCCCTACAGGAAGAACCCGCGCGACGGTTACGAATCCGGCGCAGCATACCGGAAATGCCGGGACCGGCAGGACTTCGACCTTGACATGCAGATCATCGAATATCAGCACGACGTACAGAATTGGCGTCAGGCGGTCGCCGGCGAGAACCTGCTCGATAATGGCGATATGGAAGCGGGCAAATCGACGCCGACCGGCTGGAAGACTTTTGCAATCGTTCCCGAAACCGGCTCAGGGCGAATCGCCGACGGCAAAGACAAGGATAATCATGTCGCGCGAGTTTTCGGCGGCAGTGCAACAGGCAAACCCGCCGACGGGGGTTTTGTGCAGGCGGTCATTGGCCTCAGCAAGCTCGAGACCTATCGCCTCAGCGGCAGGGTCCGTTCGACATGGCCCGTCGACGAAAAACACGCCTGCATGATCGGATTTGATCCGACCGGTCAGGACAAGAATCCGGACGCCGAGACAATCCTCTGGAGGCGGCTGCCGGCGGTTAGCGGCGTCTTTGTCGATTACACAAGCAAGCCCATCCGGCCCGCCGTCGATTCGATCAGCGTATGGCTTCGCGGACAAACAACCCTGACCGACAATTATCGCTTCGAAGCGGGTTTCGACGACTTCACCCTGAAAAAAGTTGCAACAAACCCCCCGCAAAACAGTCAATAAGGGGGAGATCCAGAATATGACAAAAATGCAAATTATCGCAAAGGCCGTACTTGCGGGCCTTGGCTTCTACTGCGTGGGTATTATCCTTCGTTCCGTACACCGTCAGTTCCTCCATGCTTACGGAATCGCACATGCTCTTGCGATCATTGCCCTGGTCCTTGCGATATGCGCCGTCATTCTTCTTGTTTTATGGCGCATTTCACGCAACGGGCAACTTGCACGTAAACTCGCAGGCGAAGGGCCTGCACTCGATCGGAAGACGCAACGAACCTGGCTCGCCGCCTCTTTTCGGCTGTCCTGCGTTTTTGCAGGGCTCTTCCTTTTGGCCGGGTCCATAACTGAAGTGGTTGATGCTGTTGTCAAGGTTGCTCAATTTCTCCCCGCCGCATCTCAGTGGTTCAACAATCTCGTTTCTCCCGGTCAGTTCCTGGAAATGTTGCTGGTGCTGATACTGTCAGTGGTGAAGTATCTCGTTGGCCTGGGCTTCCTGGCTTTCATTGTCTATCTAATGCTCGGCGCCCCTTCGTTTATCCGATGGCAGATCAAACGTTCCGTTTCGCCTCCGCCGTTTTCTATCCAACCGGAAAGGTCAAACAATGAATAAGATGCATATTGTGGTGCGAATCGTCTTTGCCGCGTTGGCAATCTACCTCATGATCGGCCTGATCCCCGGCGCGATCGGTTCGGTTGCCCTTTTCTTCCAGGCGAGCGGTAACTTCAGTATTATCTGGTGGGCCCTCGCAAGCGTCTTTGTTATCTTGTTATTTGCGGCGGCAGTCTATTATGTCCTGATACACAAACGTGACGTGTTAGCCAAACGCATCGTTGGGGATGGCGAGATCGCTGAGCCTCAAACGCCTGTTCAATGGCTGCCGGTTGCGTTTCGTCTGATCTGCGTTGTCGCGGGCATGGTCTTTCTTTACAGGTTCGTTACCAGGATACACATTTCGCTGCAAGCGCTCGTGTATCTCACCAAGGCCGAGCAGCCCCTCCGGGCAAACTGGCGATGGAGGCAAATATGGGAATCGGTCATCGTCTTGCCCTTCGCTGTCTATCTTCTTTGTGGTGCTCCTCATTTTGTTCGTTGGCATGTCAGGAAGACGCTTGAATTGTGCGCTGAAAGCGGGCACAATGAGGGCAGTGCGGGCGAAGAATTGGCATAATGAAGAAAGGATAATGCGATGAGCGCTACTTTTGAATTGTCAGGATACGGTCCCGGCTTTATGGCCTCGACGGGGGGGCACGATGCCGCCCGGGCGAAGCGGGCTGCCGAGGCTGCGGGTCAAAGGGTAAAGGTCCTCGAGGCGAATCTTGCCAAGACGCTTATGATCTGTGAGACGCTGTGGGAGTTGCTGCGGGACGAGCATGGCTGGAGTGACGAGGCCCTGAATAAGAAACTCTACGAGGTCGATATGCGCGACGGCGTCCTGGACGGCAAGAACCAGCGGAAAGCCGTGGAATGTCCCGACTGCGGGCATACCGTTTCGTCGAGACATCCGGCGTGCATCTACTGCGGCCGGGTGATCGATACGTCGGTCTTTAACCTCGAATAAACCGGTAACTGTCGGCTATTTTGAAGGACGATCAGGAATGAAATTATTTGATTTTATGGGTAAGCGGGATTTTGGTGCCGAGGCAGCTAAAAAGGCAACCGACGCCGAGACGATGGTCAAGCTGCTGCGGCGTCAAAACCGCGTTCTCAAGGCCAACCTCGAACGCAGCTTTATGGTCTCGCACGCCCTGTGGGAGATAGTGCGTTTCCAGTGCGGCCTGACCGACGAAGACATCCTGCGAAAGGTAAGCGAAATAGACCTCCGCGACGGCGTCCTCGACGGAAAGAACGAAGGAACCGCAACAATATGCCCCGGCTGCGGCCAGCGGGTATCGACAAGAAACCCGGCATGCCCATACTGCGGCCATATCATCGACGAATCAATTTTCAATGTCGATTAGAAAAGAATCCGGCCGGTACTTGCCCAACCGCGGCATAGGGGGTATATTGGGCGGGCGAACTGTAATTACAAATCCGTGTGTGTCTTTATTTCGGAGTTGAAGATGGCTGATAGTTTTGATGTTGTGGTGATTGGCGGCGGGCCCGGCGGGTATGCCGCCGCGATTCGGTGTGCGCAGAAGAAGGCATCGGTTGCCCTGGTGGAAAAGGGCGATATGGGCGGTACATGCCTGAACTGCGGCTGTATTCCGTCCAAGGCGCTCTTAGGCTCTGTTCATTTCCTGACCCTGGCCAGGCATGCCAATCTCATGGGGCTGGAAATCAGCGGCCTCAAGCCGAACTGGGCCAAGATGCAGTCGCGTAAGGACGCTATCGTCATGGGATTTCGCAAAGGCGTAACCGGACTCGTCCAGGGCAACAAGATAAAGCTTTTCGAAGGCAGAGGCGTTGTCGCCGCGCCGGGCAAGGTGAAGATCGAAGCCGAATCGGGCGCCCTGGAGATCGTCGCAAAGAACATTATCCTTGCGACGGGATCTGCGCCGATCGAGATACCGGCCTTTGCCTTCGACCGCCAAACCATCATCAGCAGCAAAGAGGCGCTTTCACTTGCGGCGATACCCGAGTCGATGGTGATCATCGGCGGCGGCGTGATCGGCTGCGAGATGGCCTGTATCTACGCCACAGTCGGCTGCAAGGTTACGATAGTAGAGGCGCTCGACAGCCTGCTGCCCAACGAAGATGAGTGGGTGGGCAAGCTGATCGCAAAGGAATTGAAGAAGCTCGGCATCGCATCGATGGTAAGCCAGAAGGTAACGGCAGTCGATGTTGCAGGCGGCAGGGCGAAAGTGTCGCTTGAAAGCGGAACCTTCGCCCTGGATGCCGAAAAGGTGCTCGTCGCCGTCGGCAGACGCGCGGTCTGCGACAAGGAGACCCTCGATACGCTGGGCCTCAAGATGAACGGCCCGGCCATCGCCGTAAACGACAAAATGGAGACAAACGCACCCGGCGTATATGCAATCGGCGACTGCGTGGGGACGACGTATCTTGCCCACGGCGCATTCCTGGAAGCGGAGATCGCCGCCGCCAACGCATGTGGCGAAGATGAGAAGATGGGCGAGTACAATCTCGTCCCGCGGGCGGTGTATACGTTTCCGGAGGTGGCATCGGTCGGCGCAAGCGAAAAGAAATGCGCCGAGATGGGTATCGAAACATACGTGGGCAAGGCCAACTTCCGCTCCAACGGCCGAAGTGTCGCCCATAACGAAGGCATCGGCGAGGTCCGGGTCATAAGGAGCAAGGCCGACGACAAAATCATGGGCGTTACCATGGTCGGCGCAACAGTAACCGAGATGATCGCTGCGGCAAGGGCACTAATCGGCAGCAACGAAAAGAT
>JAGHBX010000550.1 GCA_021160785.1 Planctomycetota bacterium
GTTTTGAGATATCACAAGATTGTTCCCACGAAAAAACCGATAACAAATTCCACTTAATTGAACGGTCTTTTCCCCCAACTCCTGCATGCTAATACTTTTCAGCCACTGAATTTGTTCAAGTCTTCTGCTGAAAAGGCGATACGACCGATACGCCGTCAGTGCTCCGCCAGTGAGTAGACATTATTTCTTTGCGTAGAATTTCTTTTTGTGCTGCTCGGCATAGGCCTTGAGGCGGTTGGCGATGTCGGGGTGTTTGTCTAATACATTGGTTGTTTCGTGGGGATCGTTTTTCATGTCGAACAGGGACAGTTTAACCTTTTCCTGCCTGTACTTGCCGGGCATTCCGTCTTTGCCGGCTTCTACGAGGGTTCGGTAGTTGTGGGGCAAGTGGAGCTTCCATCGCCCGTCGCCGCTGATGATGCCCTCGAACGTCCTGCCCGTGGAAAACGGGTAGTACTCGTGCGGATTCTTTGCGCCGGGTTTGTCGGTGATAAGGTCCCAGACGTCCTTGCCGTCGATCGGGTTTTCGGGCAGTTTTGCGCCGGTCAGGCCGGCAACGGTGGGGAGTATGTCGATGGTGGAGAATGCCCTGCCCGAAGCAGTACCGGGCTTTATCTGTCCGGGGAACTTCATAATGCAGGCGCTTCGGACGCCGCCGTCGAAACTGGTGCCCTTTGCCTCGCGAAAAGGCGTTTTCCCGGCGTGGTTGCCGTAGGATATCCAGGGTCCGTTGTCGGAGGTGAAGATCACTAACGTGTTGTCTTCGACGCCGTTGGCCTTTAGGGCCTTGGTGATTTCGCCGACGGACCAGTCAACCTCCATCATGACATCGCCGTAGAGACCTGTGCCGGATTTGCCCTTGAACTTTTCGCTGACGAACAGCGGCACGTGCGGCATGGAATGTGGGACGTAGAGGAAGAAGGGTTTATCTTTGTGCCTGCGTATGAAGTCCATGGCGTGGGCGGTGTATGATGTTGTCAGCATCGGCTGATCGGTCCTGGTCATGCGGGGGATTTTTACCTTGTCGTTTTCCCAGAACTGCAGAGGGAATTTTTTCCAGTGCTCGGGGTTGCCGGGATGAAATTCCCACATGTCATTTGAGTACATCAGGCCGCAGGATTCGTCGAAGCCGCGCGCCCAGGGTCGTGTATCGGGCTGGTCGCCGATGTGCCACTTGCCGAAAACGGCGGTGGTGTAGCCGCGTTTTTTGAGGACCTCGCCGATGGTTGCATATTTGGGATCAAGCCCTCTGGCTTTTGGGCCGTGGGCGCCGAAGACCTTGGTGCGGCCCGGAAAACATCCGCTCAGAAGCGCCGCCCGCGACGCCGAACAAATCGCCTGCGGAACGTAGAACTGATTGAAACGACAGCCCTCCTTCGCAAGGCGCTCGACGTTGGGGGTCTTGTACCTGGGATTGCCGAACGGCTGAAAATCGCCCCACCCGGAATCGTCGAGGAAGATGATGACGATATTGGGGGACTTGGCGTCTTTCGCCGCGCGGCAAACGCCGCCTATTCCCATCGCAGCAACGGCCATGCCGGCGGTTTTCAAAAAGTCTCTTCGATTGAGTGCAGATGTCATACAGTACCTCCTTCGTTTATTATGTACTCGTAATCTCATGAAAGGCTGTCTCCCGTCGTTTGATCCTGTATAATAAGGATACAAAGAAAGGAGATAGCCATAAAAAAGACGAGTTCAAGTATAGCGTCTGCTGGTATGGATGTCCACTACAAATTCAGCAATGTAATTTTCGCGACGCCAGGCAGCCTTTCATGAATAGAGTGGGCTTCACCGCACATGGAGAACCGCGTTTCCCGATGAATCGGGACTGCCACCCAGGCGCAATATTTTTCGAGGATTGGTATTACTGATCTTTGGCCTCGAACTCGGCGTCTATCACATCGTCGTCGCCTTTTCTCCGGACTTCGCCTTCTTCGGGCGGGGCCTGCTGGGCGCCCGGGGCGGCTCCGGCGGCTGCCTGTTTCTTTGCAGCCTCTTCGTAGAGGACCTTTCCGAGTTCCTGGGCGGTCGTTGCGAGGTTTTCGCTTGCCTTCTTGATCGCATCGCCGTCATCGCCCTTGACCGCTTCCTTGAGATTGTTAATCGCGCTTTCGATGTTGCCACGGGTCTCGGCGGAGACCTTGTCGCCATGCTCCTTGAGCGTCTTTTCGGTCGAATAGATCAACTGGTCGGCCTGGTTTTTGAGGTCGACGACCTCGCGGCGTTTCTTGTCCTCTTCGGCGTGGGACTCTGCATCTTTGGCCATCTTCTCGACATCTTCCTCGGAGAGGCCTGAGCTTGCCTGGATAACGATGGACTGCTCCTTGCCGGTCCCCAGATCCTTGGCCGAGACGTTCAAGATACCGTTGGCGTCGATATCGAAGCTGACCTCGATCTGGGGGCCGCCTCGCGCGGCGGGCAGAATATCCGCAAGTTGGAACCTGCCCAACGTGCGGTTGTCGCGGGCAAATTCCCTCTCGCCCTGCAGCACGTGAATATCGACGCTGGTCTGGTTGTCGGCGGCGGTGGAGAAGACTTCCTTCTTACTCGTCGGGATAGTCGTATTACGCTCAATGAGTTTGGTCATCACACTGCCAAGTGTCTCGACACCCAGGGAAAGCGGAGTTACGTCCAGCAGCAGGATGTCCTTTACGCCCTCGTCTCCGGCAAGGACCGCACCCTGGATCGCGGCGCCAAGCGCGACGACCTCGTCGGGGTTGATGCCCCGGTTGGGATCTTTGCCGAAAATATCCTTTACGATTTCCTGGACCTTGGGGATTCTCGTCGATCCGCCGACCAGAAGCACCTCGGCTATGTCGGAAGGCGAAAGCTTTGCGTCGTCAATGGCTTTCTTGCAGGGCCCTTTCAGTCTTTCCAGCACCGGCGCCGTCAGCGACTCGAATTTGCTGCGGGAAAGTGTAATCTGCAGGTGCTTGGGCCCGGCGGCGTCGGCGGTGATAAACGGCAGATTCACGGTGCTCTCAAGCTGGGAGCTGAGTTCGCATTTCGCCTTTTCGCCTGCTTCCTTGAGCCGCTGGTGAGCCATCGGGTCTTCGCGAAGGTCGATTCCCTCGGTCTTCTTGAACTCGTCGGCCAGGTAATTGATCAGGACCTCGTCGAGGTCGTCGCCGCCGAGGTGCGTATCGCCGTTGGTGCTCAGGACCTCCACGACGTTTTCGCCGATATCGAGAATTGAAATATCGAATGTGCCGCCGCCGAAGTCAAAGACGGCGATCTTTTCTTCCTTTTTCTTCTCGAGGCCGTAAGCCAAAGCCGCGGCGGTGGGCTCGTTGATGATTCGCTCTACCTTGAGCCCTGCGATCTGTCCTGCGTCCTTGGTCGCCTGCCTCTGCGAGGCGTTGAAGTAAGCAGGCACCGTAATCACCGCCTGCTCGACCTTCTCGCCGAGATAATCCTCGGCCGTCTTCTTGAGGTCCTGCAGGACCATCGCCGACAGTTCCGGCGGGGTATATTCCTTGCCGCGAACGCTGACCTTGACCGGCTCATTGGCGGCGCCGGTGATCGTATAGGGCACGATCTTCTCTTCGGCGCCGACCTCGTCGTGCCTGCGTCCCATGAACCGCTTAATGGAGAAAACGGTGTTCTCCGGGTTGGTCACCTGCTGGTGGCGGGCAATCTGGCCGATAAGCCGCTCGCCCTTGTCGGTAAAACCGATCACCGAAGGCGTCAAACGCATGCCGGATGAATTAACCAGCACTTTCGGCGAAGAGCCCTCCATAACGGCAACAACCGAGTTTGTCGTTCCCAGGTCTATTCCAATGATTTTTGCCATAATCGACACTCCCTTCGACAGTTATATTGTCTATCTCATGATTGATTGTTGGACACAATTTCTTCTACGAAATAATATATGCAAAGTACGTGCCAATAACCCCGCGAAATCACAAGTCTCGTATTAGCAAGGTGTTACAACTTCATCGTTATCGCGAAATGGTATGCCATTTTGGCAGGCGCGCACAGTATTGCATGGTCCGATATTTCTGGTATACTCGCTGTGTCGATTTTCGGTCCGGGGGGATTCTTGTGGATTTGAAGGGGTTGTTATCTTGAAGCGAATTATTTTCATTTTGACGGTGGTTGCGGTTGTTGGTTTTTTGGGGTGCAGGCGACGAGACGCCGACAGCGGGCGGTCCTCGGCGGCCGCACGTGAGCTTGTGTTTTTCTGTGGGGCTGGGATTCGGCCTGCGGTGGCCGATATCATTACGGCCTTTGAGGCGGAACACGATATCAGCATTGTGACCGATTATGCCGGCAGTGAAGTGCTGCTGTCCAAGATCAAACTGACTCAGACCGGTGATCTTTATATGCCGGGAGACAAGTACTATATCGCCCAGGCCGACAAGGCGGGCATGATCGAGGACTCCTGGCCGGTTTTCTACTGGGTCCCGACGATCCTTGTCAAAAAAGGCAATCCTAAGAATATCACGAGCCTGGACGACCTGCTGGGCGATGGGCTAAACCTGGGCCTGGGCGACCCAAAGGCGTGTGCAATCGGCAGAACAACAAAGCAGCTCCTCGAGAAAAACGGCATGAGTTGATCGGACATCGAAAAGAACCTCAAGTTCCAGTCGCAAACGGTCAACGAATTAGGCATGCAGATATATGCCGGCGCACTCGATGCGGTAATCGTCTGGGATGCCATCGCGCGATACTACGACGACCACGGCGAGGTGGCGCCCATCGCTGCGGATGTAAAGAAGGCCGAGTGTGTCAAATGTGGGTTACATCCCCAAGTCGCCGCTTAGGGTATATGTGCTATCCTTCTTCGTTTTCAGTTCGCGTTTCTTGTCGCCGTAACGGACGGTGCATTTGTTGCCGAGCAGAGACCTGATGCTGGCGGTTTTGAGTTTTCCGTTTTGCCATTGGATATCCACTTCAAAACCGCCGCGGGCGCGGAGTCCCCTGACTGAGCCTGTCTGCCAGGCCTTGGGCAATGCCGGCAGCAGTTCGATAACGCCTGCGTGAGATTGTATCAGCATCTCGGCGATGCCGGCCGTGCCGCCAAAATTGCCGTCGATCTGGAAAGGCGGATGGTTGTCGAACAAATTCGACAGCGTCGATTTCTGCAGCAGCGCAACGATATTGGCGTGAGCATTTTCGCCCTCGTGAAGCCTCGCCCAGAAATTGATAATCCACGCCCGCGACCAGCCGGTATGCCCGCCGCCGTTCGCCAGCCGGTATTCGATGGATTTGCGACAGGCCTCTACCATCTCAGGCGTATCGACGATGTTGTATTGCCTGCCCGGGTGCAGGGCGAAAATGTGCGACATGTGGCGATGGCCCGGCTCGGGTTCCTTGAATTCTTCCGCCCATTCCATCAGCCGCCCGTCGGAAGCGATCTTCGGCTGGGCAAGTTTCGCCCGGGCCGATTTGACGTCCTTGATA
>JAGHBX010000652.1 GCA_021160785.1 Planctomycetota bacterium
CGAAAAAATAGTCGTGCGGTTAGTTGTATTGTGCGCAAACTGCGAAAAACGCATGACAGTGCCATTGGTACCTGGTACCTTTAGTTAACCCTGGCGATGGTGTTTTGTTCTGGATCCGGCGCTTTCGCGGGGATGACATCGGATACTTTTTCTTTCGGCAACAGGAACTATTTGACGAAGTTTGTCAGCAGTCCGATCTTTTCGATTTTTACCTGGATCTTGTCTCCGGGTTCGAGTTTCCCCGATCCGCCGGGCGTGCCGAAGGCAATTACATCGCCGGGCAGCAAGGTCATCACCCGGGAAATATAGCTGATCAGGAAAGGGATTTTAAACGTCATGTCCGAGACCCTGGCGTTTTGCTTGATCCGGCCGTTTTGAATGGTCTGTATACGCAAATTACCGGGATCGAGATGCGTAACAATCCAGGGGCCGAGTGGGCCGAAGGTGTCAAATCCCTTGCCCCGCGCATATGAAGGGTCCGTTTTTGTCAGGTCCCGGGCCGTTACGTCATTCATGCAGGTGAAGCCCAAAATCCCCTTCATAACCCGCTCCGGCGCCACGTTACGCATGCGCTTGCCAATGACAGCCGCCAGTTCCCCTTCAAATTCAACCTGGCTCGACAGTTTCTGCGGCAGGACAATGGTGCCCTTCTCTGCGATGATGACTGTTGGAGGTTTCAGGAACACCAGGGGTTCCTTGCGGCGTTCTTCGCCCCCAACCTCACGGGCATGACTGGGAAAGGTCCACCCAAAACAGATTATCTTTGAGGGCTTTACGGGCGCCAGCAGCTTGACTTTATCGAGTGCATTTCTGGCGCCACTGAAATCACGTCTGCCCCGGGCGATCTCGGCAAAGCTATTTGTCAACTGCCGGATATGCTTGTCGATTAGAATGCCGTAAAGCACATCGCCCTGATTAATGCGATATCGTACGATTCTCTCATGGTTGGCGTCCGGGTTTCCTTTCGCCTGGCCGACGGCGGCAACCGGCAACGCCTGGGCCGCGGCAGAACCGATACCCCAGCAAACCACCAAACCTGCAATGAGAATAACGCGATTGATCATGACAAATTCTCCTTCCTATGCATCATCACAAAAAACATACACAACCGGCCACTCTGCCAGCCGCTCCTCCATAATAATACCTGATAGATTATCAAAAAGCAATCCCGATGAATCGGAAGCAAAACTGTGGGATCAATGAAGGTCAAAATGCAAAGTGGAAAGCACAAAGCTGTGGAATCGCCCGTTCGGCTACGCTCAGGGCAGGCTCTGCGGCGATGCTATTTTAGTGGATTCCTCGGCTTCGCTCGGAATGACACGGTGGTTTTTTTGGAATTGATTTGCGATTGGGGCGGCTGGATTGTATGCTGTGGGAGTGGGGTGGGATTTGGAATTGGCTCGGGAATGCTATGGCGGATGATAAGGGATATTTTGTTGAGTTGGGGTTGGGGTTGGGGGCCGACGATGTGGTTGCTTTTGGGATCGACGATATTGTTTTCGATCCTCGGACGCTTTTGAAGTGTATGTTCGGGTGCGGCGACTGGGGTAAGGGGCATACCTGTCCATCGCGGCCGGGAGCGCTTAAGCCGTGGGAATATCAGAAGATGTTCGAGCGGTATTCGTGGGGGGTGATTGTGCACTCGACGGATAAGAAGGTGTCGCAGGAGGTTTCGTTTGCGATCGAACGCGAGGCGTTTTTGAAGGGGTACTACTTCGCCATTTCGCTGAGCGACTGTGCGCTGTGTAAGGAGTGTGCCGGGTACAAGGGTCTGGCGTGTGCGAATCCGAAGAAGGCTCGGCCAGCGTTTCACAGTGTGGGGATCGATGTCTTCAAGACGGTGCATGCGTTCGGGCTGCCGCTTGAGACGTTGGCGTCGGAGGATGAGGGGCAGAACTGGTATTCGGCGGTGTTTGTCGAATAGTTTAGAAGTCAAAGCGAAGAAGGCAAAACTATGGGATCGCCTTCGGCGATGCTCTTTTAGTGGATTCCTCGGCTTCGCTCGGAATGACATTTTGCCGGCGAGACGCCGGCGGTACGCAAGGTTTCTGGTGGATTCCATGGTTGGCAAGAAGGTTTACATAAAATGTTTTGGGTGCCAGATGAATAAGCTGGATTCGTCGCTGGTTGCCTGTGCGCTTGCCGAGGCCGGGTTTGAGATTGTCGAGCAGGCGACTGATGCGGATGCGGTTATTATCAATACGTGCTCGGTGCGGGCCCATGCCGAGGATCGGGTGTTTTCGCACTTAGGGCATTTGAAGCATGTCCGGAAGACGCGGCCTGGGATGGTGGTTGTGGTGATGGGGTGTATGGCTCAGCGATTGGGGGAGCGGTTGCTGGAGCATGAGGCGGTCGATATTGTGGTTGGGCCGGGGCAGATTCCGCAGGTTCCGCAGATGCTGGCCGATGCGATCGGGGGTCGCGATGCGGGCAAGCATATCGCGGTGAGCGAGGAGATTCGTGCGGCGGGGTCCGAAGCGGAGGCGCGGAGGCTGGATGAGTTCGAGGCGGCGTTTGATTCGGATGAAAATCATATCAAGTCGCAGGCGTTTGTGCGGGTGATGCGGGGGTGTAATAATTTTTGTTCGTATTGCGTCGTGCCGTATGTGCGGGGGCCGGAGATTTCGCGTCGGCCTGGGGCGATTATGGAGCAGATACGCAAGTTAGCAGACGGCGGGATACGGCAGGTTACGCTTTTGGGGCAGACGGTGAACTCGTATGAGTATGCCGCCGGCGACAGGACGTATTATCTGGCCGATCTGCTGGAGATGGCAAGTGCGATCGAGGGGGTCGAGTGGATTCGGTTTATTACGAGCCATCCGGGGAAATTCGACGATTCGATTCTGCATGCGACGGCCGGGCTGGAGAAGGTTTGCCCTTATCTGCATCTTCCGGCGCAGAGCGGGTCGGATAAGATTCTTAAGGCGATGAACCGGCATTATACGGCGAGGGAGTATCTCGATCTGTTAGGGCGTGCGCGCCGGATTGTGGGCGATATTGCGATTGCGGGGGATTTTATCGTGGGGTTTCCGGGTGAGACGGATGCGGATTTTGAGGCGACGGCGGAATTGGTGAGGCAGGCGTGCTACAAGAATATATTTGTGTTCAAGTACTCGCCCCGGCCTGGGACGCATGCGGTGAAGAAGCTTGCCGATTCGGTCCCGTATGAGGTCAAGCAGAGACGTAACGGCGAACTGTTGGACTTGCAGAATAAGATCGCCGCCGACTATAACATGCGGTTTGTGGATCGCCAGGTGGATGTGCTGGTGGAGGGGCTGAGTAAGAAGCCGCATTTGAACCGGGCCGAGCACGAGGACAATCCGCAACTGGTCGGTCGAACGTCGACGGACTATATCGTGGTCTTCAACGGCCCGGAGTCGCTGACGGGGACATTTGCGAAGGTGAGGATCAGCAAGACGACGGCACTGACGCTTTTCGGGGAGGTTGCGGCCTGCACGTAGAATCAGGAGGATAATGTGTGATAAGGATACGATTTTGAAGGAGGGCGCCGGCAGAACCGGGGCATGTCTGAGGCCCCTGCCGGTACGGATCTGCGGGGTGTGTATACCTTATGCGGCCGTTGGGATCGGGCTTTATGTATTCGGCAGCGCGTGGATTGCTGCTGGTCTCTATTATGGCGGCGCAATCATCTATATTGCGGCGACAGGTCGTAAAGAGCTTATGGCGGGTTCGGCAGCATGGGCGGGTTCGGCGCCCATCCTGCGCACGCGGGATCGGGGGTTGGCGATTGTCGCATACGGTGTGTTCGCGTTGGCGGGCGTTGCACTTTTTTATCTTTGGCCGGTTGCGGTGCGGTCGGATGTGGATTTGGCGGGATTCCTGGAGGCAATGGGATTGGGCGGTCGGCGATTTTTAGTATTTGCTGTGGTGTTTTGTTTGCTGAATCCTGTTGTGGAGGAAGTTTTCTGGCGGGGCTGCCTCAAAGATGATCGGCGCAGAGTGTCGTGGATTGACGCGGCCTTTGCGGGGTATCATGTGCCGGTGCTTGTGATGGTCATAAATGTCGGGGTATCGGCGGTTGCGTTTGCCATCCTGTGCACAACGTCATGGTATCTGCGCCGGCTCCGACATAAGTCAGGGGGTTTGGGACTCGGATGGGCCGCGCATTTTCTTGCCGATGTGAGCATAATGACGGCGGCGTGGGTGCTGTTGAATTAGATTTTGTCGCCATAGTAATCGGTGGCAAAGTCAACAAAAAAAAAGCCCCCTCGGCGTATCGTGGAGTTGCAAGTCGGCAGTGACGCTTATCAGCGAGTTGGGGTATTACTCTTCTGTTGCGATGTCTGCGTCTATTTCCTTTTCGAGGCGGTCGAGTTCTTCGTCGAGATTTTCTTCGGTGATCTCATCTTCGGCTTCGGCGGCGAATTCGGCGGCGGTTTTGACGGCATCGGCTTCCAGTGGGGGCTTGGGCCGGCTCTTGCGGCATCCGCTCATGGCAAAAACAAGTGTGCCGATGATTGCGAGAGTAACAATTACTCGTGAAAACATGTTCACTCCATAGCGACAAAACGTAATTTCACTTTCTAACGCCG
>JAGHBX010000256.1 GCA_021160785.1 Planctomycetota bacterium
CTACAACAGCCAGAATCGTAATATATATTGGTTTTTGCATAACAGTTTAACCTTCCATCACCATAATTAAAGAAACTATGAAAGCCGGATGCCCGGAGACGTCAAGTTTAGTATAATCGTCTCCACGTGGTCGTCGCTGGGACACCACAAAAAATTTGTTTCGGAAATTTTTATTAAGGAGCATCCGGCCATGAAAACTATTTTAGCTATCGATTTAGGCAAAAGCAAGAGCGTATTCTGCAAAATGGACACAATCGAATTAAAACCCCGCTTTTCCACGCTGGCGACCTCGCCACAGAAGACATCAAAAAGCCTGCATTTCGACCATTTCCAACAAAATCGAGAAATCCCTGGATATTCCTCTTTACACGATAGCACGAATTTGATATTCTTATGCACAATATGGTAACTTTTAGACAGGCTACATTCTTTATCCTGAGACGGCAAGAGACCAGACAAAATGGCAATACGTTTGAAATCGAGATCCATTTACAGTTCTCCACTCGTGAGAACCGATATTAACAGGCCGAAATTGCCCGGCAGCCTGTGCCCGCGGTTCGGTTTTACCCTCATCGAGTTGCTGGTTGTCATTTCTATTATTTCACTTTTGCTTGCTATTCTATTACCGGCCCTGGGACATGCCAGGGAATCAGCCAGGTGCGTAGTTTGCCTGAGCAATCTCAAGCAGATTGGTTTGGCAACACGGTTATATGTCGATGAATATGCATCCTATCCTCGTGCCTGGCAGGATAGCGAGTGCCGATGGATGGACCTTGTAAAGCCCTACATATCCAAGCAATCAAAGGTTTACGGTTGTCCTTCCGATCGTCTTCAGAAACCTGTGCAGTGGGACCCGGAAATAATCCTCAGCTACGGTATCAACTGCTTCAACTTCGCCGGAGAAGAATACTGTTTCTGGTATGGTGTCAGTGCTGCCGATGTTGCAAGGCCCGACTCTACAATCCTCTATGCGGATTGTACGCCCGGCAAATACTACTGTGGATGGCTGCCCTGGAAAGAGCCGGTCAATGGCGTGGACTACCGTCACGTTAAGGATAGTTTTTGTGTCGTGTTCTGCGATGGACATGTCGATTCTGTCACAGCTACGAACAAATATCTGTGGGATGCATCAAGATAGGTAACAGAAAAAGTATTTTGTTAATGAAAACTGTATTATTTTTTGGAGGTGTGTATGAACAGTCAATTGAAAAAAGTCGGAGTTGTAATTGGTTTGGCGGTGGTTTTTGTGATGACTCTGTCGTCGCCGGGATTTGCGGGATTTCGTATAGCCGGCTATGACTTGCAGGTGGTGCAGTCCGGACAGGATATTGCCAACGGCGCCGTCAGTTTCCAGGTAAATCCCGTTTGGGTCGGCGGCACCCCGGAAAAACCCTATAGTTTCGACACCACATTTACATTACCTGTGGCCGATGAGATTGTTTTCGCACGTATGTATGTGAATATCTGGGGCGGCACTAACACGAACACCTGTCAGATTGATACGCTTGTGAACGATGTTGCCCTTGACGTGGTTCACATCGGCGGCACGGAAGATTCAAATCCGGTCTATGATCCGAACCGCACGTGTGTATATGGTTCCGGTTACGGGACATGGCAAGTGGCCTACAGCGGTGTGGCCGAAGCGCTGAATCTCGATTCGACCGCCAACGAGGTGGTTGTGACGATCTCGGACCCGACCGGCCAATTTGACGGCCGTACCGTTGATGTCGTGTTGGCAACAGTGTATCGGGACTCCGCGATCCAGCAGGTTCTGGATTATTACCTTGCCGAAGCGGACGGTTACATGCGACGATCCCCCGGAACGCCGGGCAGCCCTACAGACCGAATCCTGGAAATCAATTCGATCGATACGTCCGATGTTGTAGAGGCCGCGTATACCGCGCACTATACCCACGGAACGTCCGGGCAGTTTGACGCCGTCTATTTCAACGACACAGCGTTTGGCGGTGAGGATGTAGCCGTCGGGGCGATGGGTACGTATGGACCCGATGTTCTGACTTTTGACGTCACCAATCTGTTAGCCGCCGAGACGACCGTTCGATACTCAGTAGATGAAACGGTAGTTGGCAGCCCGTCGGAATTTTCTCTCCGGGCAAAGACCGGGCTATTGGAAATTATACGCCCTTATTGTATTGCCCGGCCTGTCGGAGATATCAACGCCGATTGCAGGGTGAACCTTGAGGACCTGGCCCTGCTGGCGTCCGGTTGGCTCGATTGCAATCTTGTACCCGAAACTGCATGCCGGCAATAAGTTTAACATAAATCGCGAAGGTTAATATGCACCGAAAAGCTCAAATCCTCGTGACTGTCGTAATCGCGGTAATACCAATAATCACCGCTTTGTGGATCGGTCGCACTCAGCCGGGCGGCAGGCGCAATGAAGAACCGTCCCGAGTCGTGACAGATATGACCGGCAGAATGGCCCACATTCCGATTCAGCCACGACGCATATTGAGCCTGTGCACCTCTGCTACCGACACGATTGTTCGTCTGGGGGTCCGTGATCGGCTTCGGGCGATTGATGAATACAGCCGGATCGTACCGGGAGTAAAAGATGTAATGGTTGTCGGCAAGGGCAGTGCGATTTCGCAGGAACAGGTCATCGCTTTGGAGATAGACCTGGCATTCCTATGGTGGTATCAAGATGATGCAGCCAATATGCTTGAGGAACTGTCGGTTCCGGTGGTGCGAATCCGCAGCGGCAGAGCGGTCGAGGCGCCGGGCATGATCCGTCTCATCGGCCTATGCCTGGACTGTCCCCATACTGCCGAAGGTCTGGCCGAAGATGTTATCGCCTGTATTCGCACGGTCGAGGCCGGATCGACCGAGCCGGGACCAAATGTTTATCTGGAACTATACGGTTCGTTCAAGACCGTCGGAGGCGATTCGTACATTAATGATCTCATTGAATTTGCCGGGGGAAAGAACATTGCCGATGACGCCACCGGTAGTGTGTTACTTTCCCCGGAGCGTCTGATCCGGGCCGACCCTGATGTGATCCTGTTCGTGAAGGGCTTTTCGTCAACGTCGGTCTTTGCTCAGCACGGCGGTATGGCATACCTGTCAGCGGTTCGGGCTGGACGTGTCTATCCCATAGATCGCTATTGGCTCGTTGCCGGTGCGGGGCTGCCTGATGCTGTAGAAAATATTCACAGGGTTCTGGTAAGTAATTTCAGTATTGTTCAGCAAGGAAAATAAAATGGCATTTTACAAGATCACTCACAATGAAAAACACCGGTTTGCAACATTGCATAACTATGGCTGTACGTTCCGTTGTTCCATTTGCAGCTATAAACTCCGCAGCGGCGCCGATGGCCGACCCGGGCAGGCATATCCACGCCCCACGAGGTTTCTGGGTATTGACCAGATGAAGAAGGCGCTCCAGGCGGTGTCGCCTGAAAAGGTATTCTTTATGGGCGGCGAACCTACTGTGGCTCCCGAATTGCCGGAGATGCTGGACTTCGTCAAGAACACGCTCGGCGTCCATACCTGTCTGGGGCATACCAATGGCAGCATGCTGCCGCTGGCCAATCTTGACGGCGCAAACGTCGGCCTTAAGGCATGGGACCCGAAGGTGCATCTGGAGTACACGGGAAAGCCCAAACAGTTGATCTTCGACAACTTCGCCGCAGCGTTTCAGAAAGGGATGGACTTGAAGGCTAACATTGTATTCGTTCCAGGACTGATAGATGTCGACCAGATTGAGGCCGTCGCCGCCTGGCTGGCGACGCTCAGCCGGGAAATCCCATTCCATATCATGGGTTATATTCCGGTACCGGGCCAATCGTATAAGCCACCAACAACCGAACAGATGAACGTCGCGGAGCAAACCTGTCGCCGACATCTGACCTGTGTTGCCGTCTCTCACTTGACGTCTCAACAGGCACTGGATCTGTCAGCCAGAGATGATCGATTTGCAGTCCGGCAAATTGCATAGGAGTTCCGGTTATGTCCTGTCGTCCACACTGGATAAGCCCGCGATGGATGATCTCGGCCCTGTCGCTGTGCCTGCTCGTTTTAGCGGTCACAGCTCTGATGCTGGGACCGGCGGCGCTGTCGGTTCGGCAGGTATGCCAAGCGTGTTGTCATGCGGTCCGGGGACAAGCCGAATACGACCCGGTGACGAGGATTGTCTTGACGACCAGACTGCCCAGGATTCTGCTGGCTATGACAGTGGGTGCAGGCCTGGCCATGTCGGGGCTGGCTGCCCAGACGCTTCTCCGCAATTCACTGGCCAGTCCTTATGTGATTGGCGTTTCCAACGGCGCCGCAGTCGGTGCTGTTGCAGCGATGTTCCTTGTCGGCAAGTGGATACCCTTCGGCGCCGTGCCGGTACTTAGCGCCGCTTCCGGCCTGATGGTAACGGCTACGGTGTTCCTGTTTGCACAACGTGGCCGGAATTTTGGTCACTCATTACTGCTGACCGGAATCGCGATCAGCGCCTTTTGCTCGGCGCTGACGGCTGGTGCATTGTATCTCGCGGGCGAAAGGCTCCAGACACTGGTTTTCTGGCTGATGGGCGGACTGTGGCAGGCCACATGGTCTGATGTATTGATCATGTTGCCTTTGATGAGCATATGTCTGATAGGGATGCTCCTGCTTGCACCGGCAATGAATGTTGCATTGGCGGGGCAGCGCTCGGCCCGTGATCTTGGCGTCAACGTCCGTCGCCTTCAGAGCCTGCTTTTGTTCTTTTTGGCCGTAACAACGGCGGTGGCAGTCAGCCGAACGGGTGTAATCGGATTCGTGGGACTGATCGTCCCCCACCTGCTGCGGTTGACCATTGGAGCCGATCATCGCGGTCTCGTGCCGGCATCGGCGCTGGGCGGAGCATTGCTGCTTCTAACAGCCGATACGATTGCTCGCACGGCCGCTGCGCCGGTAGAAATACCCGTTGGTATTCTGACGGCTCTCGTAGGAGCGCCGACTTTCCTCTGGATGCTTCAGTACCGTGCCGGTGGGAGGGCAGGCGTATGATTCTACGCGCTGAAGGAGTCCGGTTCGGTTATCATATCGATCAACCGGTTCTACGGGGTATTACACTTGAACTCTGTCCCGGTCGGGTGACGGCCCTGCTTGGCCCCAATGGCTGCGGTAAAAGTACGCTGCTGAGATGCCTCAACACCTCTCTCAGGCCTCAGGGCGGACGGATTCTGTTGGACGACCGTGATGTAATGGCGATGGCGCCACGTGAGATTGCCCGCCACATAGCCGTGGTGCCACAGGATACTCCAACAGATGTCCCATTCACCGTCCGGCAGATGATCATGCTGGGTCGATATGCCCACTGGGATACGTGGGGACAGGAGATAGCGGATGATCGGTGTGTCATACAGAGATGCCTTGAACGGATGGACATTACGAGTTTGGCGGGAAGACTTTTTAGTGAACTTAGCGGCGGTGAGCGTCAACGAGTGATCCTCGCTCGTGCTTTGGCCCAACAAGGCACAGTGCTCCTGCTGGATGAGCCGACCTCTCACCTGGACATAGCCCATCAATTGGAATTCTACCGCATGGTTCGTGAACTGGCGACGGAAGGACAGGCGGTGCTGATGGTTTGTCACGATATCTTTGTGGCGCCGATGTTTGTGGATGTCGCCATACTGATGGTCGATGGCAACTTGCTCAGTTGCGGATCGGCAGATAAAGTACTGTCCGAACAGAATATCGCCGCAGCATACGGGGTTAGAGCGCAGATAAGCCGGACTGGAGAGGCCTCCTTTCAGGCACAGTTCAAATGATAACGGCTAACCCAAGTTCCACAGTAGATGAGAAAAAAAGTTTTTTTGGTTTCTTTTTTTGGTCGCTTTTGGTTTTTTTGGCTTGTTATGACGGGAGTTGGCCTTTAACTGCTCGTCGAAACGCTGCATTTTGTCTTTTAGACGCTTGACAACGTCAGGATTATTGCCTGCTGCGTTGTTCTTCTCGCTGATATCCGCCTTCAGATCATACAACTCAACGACATTCTTCTTGCCTGCAATCCGCAGTTTCCACTTGCCGCACCGAACCGCCTCTAATCGTGTGCCTCGGTAGTAGAAATAGGCCTCATGCGGCGATTTTGCCCTCGCCTTACCGCTCATCAACGGCCATATATCCCTGCCGTCAATCACACGATCTGTGGGAACTTTCCCGCCGGCAAGCCCGGCAAACGTCGGCAGCATATCAATAGTTCCGCACACCTCGCCGCATACTTTCTGCGCCGGTATTTTGCCCGGCCACCGCATCAGCGTCGGCTCGCGCATCCCACCGTCGTAGGTGCTGAACTTGCCGTCGCGCAGGGGCAGGGCACAGCCCCCGTTTTTGCCCTTGCTCAGCCACGGCCCGTTATCCGACGTATACACAATCAAAGTGTTCTCATCGACACCGACTTCCTTCAAAGTCTTGATTATTTCGCCCACGCTCCAGTCTATCTCCTCGATCGCATCGCCGTACAGCCCGCGTTTGCTCGTGCCCTTAAACCTCTCCGATGCAAACAGCGGAACATGCGGCATAGTATGCGGCAGATACAAAAAGAACGGCCTGTCCCTGTTGGACTTGATAAACCTGATCGCCTCTTGCGTATAGCGTTTGGTAAGCTGGGACTGATCGACGGGATACTCGATCACCTCTTCGTTTCGAAACAGCGGCGCCCAGCCATGTTTGGGTTTTTGGCTCTTGATCTTCTCAGCCGTCATCCCCTCCCGCAACTTCACATCATCGGCAAGTTCCATCGCCGGATCGATCGTCATGTCGTTGCTGTAAGGAATACCGTAATAATAATCAAACCCATTCTGCCTCGGCAGGAACTCCTTCAGATGTCCCAGGTGCCACTTGCCGATGCAGGCCGTTGCATACCCCTGATCTCGAAGCATATCGGCAATCGTAATCTCCTTAGGATTCAGCCCCTTCTTATCCCGCGGAAACAGCACTCTCGTTACCCCCACACGCGGAGGATAACATCCCGTAAGCAGCGCCGCCCGCGAAGGCGAACACACCGACGCCGCCGAATAGAAGTCCGTAAACCTCGTCCCCTCCTTAGCCATCCGGTCCAGATTCGGAGTCGAAATAAGCGGCGAACCGAAGCACCCCACATCCTGATAACCCTGGTCATCCGCAAAGATAATGATAAAGTTGGGCTTGCCGCCTCTCGCCGCACCCGCCCCGGCCGCCAGCCCGATCGTTTCGGAGACAGCAAGCGATACCGCACCAAACCCCAAAGCCTTTAGAAACCGACGCCGATCAATCCTGCATTCATTCATTTCTTCACACCCTTAATCTATACCACATTCCCCCGCATCACTATTCACTACTTACTACCAAGAAGCTTCTTCTCCCACCACTTCAGATGTTCCTCGGGCGTGCAATCCTCCGGCAGGCCCTTTTGCTTCATGTCCCGTTTGTATCGCTGCTGAGCCTCACGCCGCCACCGGTCAAGTGATTCTTTGTCCTCGGGGATCTGTCCCTTGTCGCCGGTGTCAATTATCCATTTGTCAAGAATCGTGCGCAGCTCGACCAGCTTCGCCTTGTACCTGCGCTCATCAGCCAGATTGCAAAGCTC
>JAGHBX010000239.1 GCA_021160785.1 Planctomycetota bacterium
ATATCCAGATGTTTAGGAACTACCATAATCAACTCCGATGAAAAATCTCGTTTGTCAGTACAATACAATAAGGTTGATTTAGAACAAGATTTTGATATTATTTGGAATGAGGAACCGGGAAAGTGTTACAAATAGAATAGATTAGTTGAAGAAGTTATAAGATAAAGAGCCCAAAACAGGCATATCTTTTTAAGGGGTCGCGGCCATGGCGGAAATTCAATTACCTGTTACATTCTATGGACTTGATAATGATCCGAAGTTTATTGAATCGCTTAAATACATGGTGGGCCGAGGTGCATTTGCAGGTGATTTCCTTATTACATTTGGAAGGCATTTGTCCTTTCTCAAAGATCAAAAGTTCGTAAACTGTTTGAAGGGGCATCCGGAAAAACAGGCACTAACGTTAGCGTGGAGGCTTCACACGGCATGCTGGGCGGCACAAAACGCCCTGGCTATCGAGGGGGACTTTATACAATGCGGTGTTCAGGATGCAATAACCTCGACTATGATAGTTAAATATCTGGATTTCGAAAAGACGGACAAAAACTTTTATCTTTATGACACTTTTTCCGGAATACCAACGGAATACTTATCCGATGAGACTCGGCACATAGACCATGCGGAGTACAAAAAGAGTGGAACATATGAAAAGATTTTAGGCAGATTTTCTTCTTATCCAAATGTAAAGGTGATCAAGGGGAAACTTCCGGACAAGCTAAAGGAAATTTGCCCTGCAATAATATCATTCATACACATGGATATAACCAACTTTCCTTCGGAAAGAGACACCCTTAAATATGTGATCGACAGAGTCGCAGACGGAGGGATAATTTTATTTGAGGGATTTGGTTTCGAACACTATAAATTGTGGAAAATTGCGGAAGAAGACTTTGTAAGAAGATCGAACTTGACTATTCTGGAATTGCCCACCGGCCAGGGAATCGCGATCGTTAGAAAAGGGAAACCGGGATAATATTAGTCAGTAAAAGCCATTATTGTTTCAGTTATTCTTTGCGCATTCGATTCCGCTAACTCCGGATAAATCGGCAGTGAGATAATCTCCCTGCAAATTTGTTCGGTTACGGGCAGTTTATCGCAACCGGGCAGTTTTTCCCAGGCCGGCTGTTGGTGTACAGGCACAGGGTAATGGATCGAGGCGCCGATATCTTTTGCTTTCAAAAATGCCAATAATTCATCGCGTTTTTTTGAACGAATGACGTATAAATGGTACACATGTGTTGAATTTGCTCTTTTTTTCGGCAATTTTGCTTCGTTTTTGCACAGTTTTTCTTCATATATCTGGGCCAAACGCACTCTCATGGCGTTGTCTTGATCGAGGTATCTCAGTTTAACTCGCAATACGGCGGCCTGTATCTCATCCATGCGGCTGTTCCATCCTGCCACATTGCTCACATATCGCTTGTCCCAGCCGTACTGACGCAACAAAGATGCCTTTCGGGCTAATTCTTTGTCCCCCGTCACAACCATTCCCGCGTCGCCAAGTGCGCCGAGGTTCTTGGTAGGATAAAAGCTGAAACAGGCCATATCGCCAAATGAACCGATGCGTTTATTTTTGTATGTTGCGCCATGCGCCTGAGCACAATCCTCAATCACGCGAAGATGATGCCTGCCGGCTATTTGGAGTACAGGGTCTATATCAGCCGGCTGGCCGTACAAGTGAACGGGGATAATCGCTTTAGTACGCGGTGTGATTGCCGCCTCGAGCCTGTCCGGGGCCATGGTGAAAAAGTCCGGCTCAATATCGACCAGCACAGGTGTTGCGCCTGTCAGTTCAATTGCCGCCACCGTAGCTGCCGCCGTATGTGAAACGGTAATTACCTCATCTTTTGGCCCTATGCCGCAACAGGCTAATGCTAAATGGATGGCTTCGGTTCCACTGCCGACACCAACTCCGTAAGAGACGCCAATGTAGTCGGCAAACTGGCGCTCGAACGCCTTGACTTCCTCGCCCAGAATATACCAGCCTCCATCGAGCACGCGCCGAATCGCTGCGTCTATTTCATCCTTGTGAGAAAGATACTGAGCCTTGGGGTTACTGCATAGAATCATTCCAACACTTTCACTTTGGGCACATAGACAATCCATTTTCCGCCGGCTTTTGTAAATTCCTGCTCTTTGGCGAATATTTCTTTTGCGTGGTTCCAGCCGAACAGCAGCGCGTAATCGGGAAAGTTGTCGGCAAACTCATGGTACGGCCGCACAGGAATATGTGTTCCGGGGCTGTATTTTCCTTGTTTTATCGGTGTTGTATCGCTGATGAACTCAACCAGGTCGGCCGTGATTTCGCAATAATTGGTTACGGTGGTGCTTTTTGAAGTGGCGGCGTAACCGACAATGCGTTTCCGGTGCTCTCGAAGACGGGTTAATAATTCCATTAATTCCCGCCGGCAAGACTCTATATTGCGGCGTAATTGCTCAAAAGTTTGACGTCTGTCCAGGCCAAGCTGTTTTTCTTTGCTGCGCTGGGCGGCAACTGCTGGTGATATCCGCTTTTTCGCCTTATGAGCAATTACATATCTCATAGAGCCGCCGTGAACATTTTGCGGCATGACATCAATAACTTCCATGCCGTACTGCTGGAATAAGTAACTGATTGAGGCTGCGGAAAAATAGAAAGCGTGCTCGTCATAAATCTGGTCGTATGAGGTTTTTTCGACAATGTCGCCTAAATACGGGTCTTCAAAAATGAGCACGCCATCGGGCTTGAGCAAAGCCCTGATACCGGCGGCGACAGAGTGCAGATACGGGATATGGCACATCACATTAGCGGCAAGTATCGCGTCGGCCTGTCCATGTTCCTGAACTATTCTTTTGGCAAGAGCTTCATCGAAGAACTCGCAGATCGTTGCAATCCCCTTTTCGATCGCCACCTGTGCAACGTTGGCGGAAGGCTCTATGCCTAAATGCCGAATGCCGGCCCCGGCAAAATTCTGCAGCATTATTCCGTCATTGCTTCCGAGTTCGACAACAAACGGATCCGAAGACTTCAAGTAGTCTTTGATAACCAGTTCGGCAAACTGTCTAAAATGGATTCCCATGCGAGTTGAAGTAGATGAAAAAAAGGCATAGTCTTGATGAAACATCATCTCGCGGTCCGGCTGCTCGGTCAGTTGAACCATATTGCAGTTTTGACAAAACCCCGCTTTAAGCTCGAAAAAATATTCGTCGGTGAATTGATCGGCACTCAGGAAGCCATTGGCAATCGGCATTTTGCCGAACGAAATAAAAGGCTCGAACTGAGCTTGACAGATAAGACATTGGGGCATCTGACTGTTCCTTAGTCGCCTGTTAGTTATTTGTGTTCAAAGGTTTCCGGCTGCTATTCCTGCCCATTAACTGCTGCAAGTACTGTTCGGCGCATCTGGCTGATGTCTGTTTGTCAAACTGCGCCAGTATGTAATGAACAAGGTCGTAAGAGCCGTAGACATCGTGCAGGATAACAGCTAATTTCAGAAGTTTTTCCGGCGGCGTCCGGTCGTAATGTAAAAAATTCTTGACGTAAATCACATCGGACCAGAGAGCCTGGCTGAGTGGTTTATAACTGTTATTCTCAATGATTAACGGTTTGAAGGTCCGGCCGGCCATTGCGCTGCGATAAAATTTATGAAATAGAAATCCATTCTTTCTTAGAATTTGGTCCACTTCTGCAAACAGCGGCTGATCAATATACATCGGGACAAACTCCACCTCGGTATGAATAATCATAATATCAGCCAGCAGATTCTTCGCTCCGTTAAAAACATCGACCTCGGCGCCTTGAACATCGATTTTTAAGTAGTCGGCCCCCTGCACCTCATCAATGTCATCCAGCCGTTTAGTGGAAACAGTACAACGCCTGACAACCTGGGTTAATTCCGATAACGCCTGGAATTTCTCCAGCAGCTCCGTATTTGGCTCATAGAGCGAAGATGTCATATCACAGTTGCACACGTTGAAAGTCCGTTCGCTGCCGTCTCCAATAAAATATGGAAGACACAAACAGTCGACAGGGTATGATTGATTAATCTTTTGACATTCCTGTTCATCAGGCTCGAAAGCGATGACTTTAGCAACACCGGGTTTCAACAATGCATGATAATCGGGAGGTTCGTCATCAAGCACCAGAGCGCCGACATCTACGATCTTTATCTGTCCGCTTTTGTGTCCAAGGACATCCCATAAACTGCACATATTATTCCACCTTCACTGTTTCACACAATCAATCGAAAATTATTTCGCCGGGAAGCAGGCGACAATTAGCAAAAACGTCCTTGAGAGAACACTGATGAAGCGGGTCCGCCCCAAGCTTACTGCTGCGGTCCAGAAGGGTTTGATACTCCCAGGCAATAATGAAGTTCTCGGTTTTTGTGGGTAACTCGAGCAGTTCTTCTCGGCTGACTATACAAGCCTCCATTTCCGGCATGATTTTCTGCAGAAGCGTACAAGTCTCCTGTGAAATTGGATGGGACTCAAAAAAAACTTTCCGGACGCCCGGGACAACAGAGATAAGGATGTTAAGGCGTTCAGCTACCATTCGCTTAAGGTGGACCTGTTCATATTTCAAAGCTGTTTCATTATTGACTAAACCGTATGCTCGCGCACGCAGTAAAAAGTGACGCCCGGTTAACGATTCACCTTTGAGTTCGGAGAATCGGACTCCCTTAAGATATGCGTTGCCTGCTACTATACCCAACGCCGCAGCATTTTCAAGAGATCCGCAGCCTGTTTTTCCCACAAAGACTTCAAAATCAGCACGATACATGTCATGGTACCATCCCTCCGTAAGATTATATTCGGCCCTTGGTTCGGTCTGTACATGGATGTAAAAAACATCCGGGATTAACGCTATTGCTCCGTGGTCCAATATCCCACCGACAAACTGGTGATGGGAAAAGGAACGCTTGTCGAAGGTGGTAATACAAAAACGCTGACACAACTCGGTCCTGATTACAGGAAACAAAAAAAGTCCAAATTTAAGAGTACGCTTCTTTGATTCTGAACCTCTTGGCAAGATCACAATTTCATCCGTCATTTTATACGTTGTTTTCGCAGTTTCATTATTTGGGTCACATTCGGCATGTGCCCCAAAAACACCAACGATGTCTTCACGCTCTTCCATCATCTTTACAGCTTTATTGAGACCCTCAATAACAATTCTGTCATCGTCACAAAACAGATACATATATTTTCCCGTGGCCATAGACCCGGCTGCGACAAGGTTTTCCAGCATGGGCACCTCTTTATCAAGTCGGATATATCGGAATCTCTCCCATTTTTTCTTGAAACCCTTCAGGACATCAACCGTGTGATCGCCGGAGCAGTTATCGGACACCACTATCTCCATTGAAGTATCCAGCGTCTCAGCTAAATGGGCAAGTGTTTCTCGCAGAATTTCCGCACGGTTAAAGGTTGGTATACATATACTCAAAAGCGGCCGGCTTGTCTGTTGCACAGGACTTAACCTTTCAAAGTCTCAATTGAATCAAGCTATAAAAAATCTTTCGACAACACTCTTATTTGTTCTTTTATAAGAAATATCGGGATACTTGCCAAATACTACCATGTTGGGCGGTATATCTTTTTCCATTACAACCGTGTTAATCGATATTTGACAGTTATCGCCTATTTTGCACTTTCCAATTATTCCGCTACCTCCATATACCGCAACCCCTTTTCCCAAGACTGGGTATTCAAGGTTTTTGTTTGCGCCGATTGTGACTCTTTGTGTTGCAACAAAATAGTCATTGTATTCTGCTCGGCCCAAGACAATTCCTACGCAATGAATCAGGCGAAAAACATCCGGCAGGGCTACTTTATAGAAGATGTTTAAACCATTTAGCGCTTTATTCAGATAATATATTTTGGCGGCCATAGTCTCATCCTTTTCCCGGCGCCAAATTGTATTTGACAGATAGTATAGAAACATCGCATACTGGTCCGTATGTAAATGATCGAATCGCACATTACGGCCGTCAAAGAAGCACTCGCTGTTGATTCTGGAAAAACAATACTCAGTCCTTTCGATTGCTTTGCCGACAAACGAATCTAAAACCCGGGATTTTACTTCGACATCCGGCAATAAATTGTTCAATTGCTTTGCCACATATCTGCTTAGAGTTGTTGTATCTAATGTCTGGATCATATCCAGCCCTTCCCGGCAAAGTTGGCAATTGTGTTCAGTTCCAGGCTGCTCAATGGGCGACTTTCCTCAATCGCGTGCCGTTGCTAAGCAGGGTGTGCAGGGCGTCGCAGATATATTCGACCTTTTCTTCGTCCAGGCTTAATCCGCTGGGAAGATTTACGCCGAAAGGAGCAATCCGGTAGCTTACATGGTTGCGTCGCCGCGCCACATCGGCTTGCTCAGAGCTTTCGTAAGCGGGAATGGAACTCAAGGGGCGGAAAAACGGGCGGCTATCTATGTTCTTTTCCGCCAGGAGTCGCATCAGTTCTTCCTTTTCAAGTCCCCGTTTCTCGTCGATGATGATCGATACCATCCAGTACGTATTTTTCACGTCCTCCGCCTCAGCGTTCAGCGTAATTCCCTGGACATCCTTCAGTCTTTTCTGATACCAGGAAAAAATTTGTCGTTTGCGGTCGAGCAATTCATCAATGCGCTCGATCTGCCCCAGCCCCAACGCCGCTTGCATACTGCTCATCTTGTACTTGAAAGCCACATCGGTGTTGCAGAACATCTTGTCGCCCGGAGACCGGCCATGATCGCGAAGCACCATCACCCTATCGAACAGATCATCGGAGTCAGTCACGAGCATCCCGCCCTCGCCGGTGGTCATCGTTTTCGAGCCGTGGAAACTGAAGGTTCCTGAAATCCCGAAAGTGCCCGCTTTTTTCCCATTGTATTCCGTTCCGATCGCCTCGGCGGCGTCCTCGATGACCGCCACATTATAGCATTTGGCCACATCGAGAACAGCATCCATGTCCGACATGTTTCCATATAGATCCACGGGGATCACTGCCTTCGTCTTTGACGTAATGCACTCTTCAAGGGAATCGGCGCTGAGACACCAACTGATGGGATCGACGTCGGCAAACACGGTCGTTGCACCCACATAGCTGATGGGGGCAGCCGAGGCGATCCAGGTGATATCGGGCACAATGACTTCGTCTCCCGGCCCGACGTCCAAAGCTGCCAAGGACAGGTGGATGGCAGAGGTGCATGAAGGAAGCGATATGGCATGGCGCACGCCAAGATAGTCGGCGAAAGCGTTCTCAAAACGCTCGCAATACATGTTGGCGTTGCCATACCAAGCGTTCGTTGCGGCGTCGGTGACGTAGTCGATTTCCTTTTGCGTGATCCATGGCCCGGAAACAGGTATGTACTCCATGATCAGCCCTTTACGCACATTTCACCTCAAGTCACTTCTTCATTATGATCAGTTTTACAGGACTTACACTACCAAATGGCGGCAAATCCACGGCAAGTTGATGTATTTCGTGATGATAGTCGGGCTCCGCGCCCTGCATCTGACAATATTTTGAGTAAACAACTCGGGTGGCGAAATAATAGGAACTTGAGAAATCAATAATCTCAACATTTCGGAATAGAGACTTTATTTTCAGTACAAACTCTTCTTGCTTGAGGAAGAGGTTGTGCCAACGCACGGGTATCTCTTGCAGACCCATCGACTTGCGTATCAAGTTCAACTCATCGTTGCCTTCTTTGAAATTCTCAATCCCGATATAGTGCCCATCCGGTTTGAGCGCACGATGAATTTCCGAAAAAGCACTGTACTGCTGCTCGGAAGATGTGAGATTAATCAGGCAACGATCTGTCATTGCGATGTCCACACTCTCTTGTTCCAGAGAAGCTCGCAAATTGCACACATCACCAACTTCAAAACTGAGGCGTTCCTTGAGTTCCGACTTGTTCTTGAGACGCCCTCGTGCGACATCGATCATATTGGAACTGAAGTCGAGAGCTTTGAAGGAAAGAGTCTCGAGCGATTCCGCTATACACAATGTGGAGTATCCATCGCCGCAGCCAATGTCAACTACATTGGACTGCGGAGGAAGGTCAAGGTCTGCAAGAGTTTTGCGCAGGGTAAGAATCTCAAGTTCGCGTAGAAAAACGTCTTGTGTAGTGGCTGAGGGGGAAGCACCTGCTTCTAATGATCTGCTGTCCCAGTATTTTCTGATATTCTTGTTCTTCGTCATAGGTTAGAACTCGAATTGCTCTTCAAACCAAGCCTTGGCTGGCTCCATAGTTCGGACTGTTTCGATCTTTTTTGGAAACGATTATTTCGGGCATCGGCCATTCAATCCCGAACGCGGGATCGTCATATCGCACGCCACGTGCGTATTCGGTGTGATAGTACTCCGACATTTGGTAAAGTGTTTCCGTCTCGTCCTCGAGGGTTTGAAACCCGTGAGCGAAACCTTCAGGAATGTAGATCGCCTTGCGGTTATCCGCCGTCAGTTCCACGCCAAACCATTGCTTAAAAGTCGGCGAATCTTTTCGCAGGTCAATGATAACATCATACAGCGAACCTTTCGTGCACCGCAGCATCTTCGCATCTTCGTGCGGTGGCGCCTGATAGTGCATCCCTCGCAAGGTCCCCTTCTTCTTGTTGAAGGAGATATTGCATTGGGCCAGGTTGGGATTCAGCCCATGTTCGGCAAACTCCCTGACGCACCAGGAACGGGCGAAAAAACCACGCTCGTCTTCGATTCGTTCGAGTTCGATGATATAAGCGCCTTTCAACGGCG
>JAGHBX010000502.1 GCA_021160785.1 Planctomycetota bacterium
CCCACTGAAATTCGAATCTTATTTCTCCAAAGACCTGATATAATCATCAGAGCAAGAATCAAGCCATTTGCACGCGTTGAGTCTTTCTGAAAACCGCTTGTCCCCACGCTCAGCTATTGAAGCAAGATTTGTCCTTGCCACGATTGTTTCATAGCAAACAAAATCAGGATCCGCTTCGATTGCTTTCCTGAAATAATCACGCGCAATATCATAATTTCGAGATACTCCTTTTTCCTCATCCTCATACTGCGCATAATTCATTCCAATACGGCTCAATACCTTTGCACGATTTATCGACTCCGGATATTCTTCCAGATATGCTTTGTAAAAGCGTACGGCTTTATCTCTGTCAACCAGATCTTTATCTCGAGCATAAGAAGGACAATATATCATCGCATTCTTGAGGTTCTCTGAATTCTCATAGTTCCGAATCAGTCCGAATGTATTTGCTGTTACAATAAACAAGAAGATAAAATATTTTCTCATCTTACACCTTATTTCTCATGTCAACAATTTGCAAATCACTGACGACAGTTGGGAAAACCGCCAAATGGTAGCTTTCCCAACAGTCTATTGTATGCCCCTACCTTGCCCATTGTAAAGACGAAAAGCTGGTTCTTTTAAGGTGCCGGAGGTGTGTACAGAAATGGCCTTTCAGTCTCATATGTCGCAGTTCTCAGAGACTTTGCCTCACCCCAATCGTTAGGGTGTGCCTCTAGACAAGAAGCACGACCTTCAACCTCATATTTAGATTTAAACTCGTCGCCATGAAGCCCTATAAAAGGTTTTGTCTGGCTAACCGATCCACTTGTAGACCCTGTTTTAGGTAACTGACTTTCGGGATAATCACTACTTGCCATCGCATATTTTTGTGAACCATTGTCCACTAGGTCAGAGAACTCATCTCCAGAAAACGCCCAACCACCTCCAGCATAGCCCTCGTCGTCATCAGATCCCCATGTAATAGTTGTGGACACTCCCGCAGAGAAACCCCCTCCGCCGCCGGATATCCCTACTGATATAGAACTCGTCCCATCATTCGTGTCCGAGTCGCAAACTTCACCTTCAATTGCTCCTCCATTGTCTGACGCTGTAGCCACCGCCTTTACTCTTTTGTCTCCTAACTCCGCAGTTGTTGGGTCAGTAACTAAAGTCCATGTCATTTTTATCACTTTTTGCCGAGATAGTTTTTCCTCATCTTCATCGGCAAAAAGATAATGACTCAGGCCGCCTGTGTGACTGATAGAATCCGAAGCGGAATCTTCCCAAAATGACTCACTACTTGTACTACTTCGTGTAGTCGTTGGTTCAGCATAGAGATCATCAGATGTCCATGACTTATCGACATCAACCCCTACTCGATACGCATACAATGAAGGTGTCTCAACTTCTTCCGGGTCATCATCGCCATATCCAATATCAGCATCATCGTCAATAGTCGCTTTGATTTTTACTCCTGCAGAATTTGGCGATTGTGGGGTCCAGGTAGTCGTGACTCCCTCAGTATCACTCAAATCTGCTGAACCACTCCATTCTGTTGCCTCCAAATCAATATAATCATAGTAGATATCATCATCCTCCACATAATCATACGACAGACTTCCATCGCCAGTATCTCCGTCTCTGGCAGTTGCCGTCAATGTAAGTGGATCATCGTCTATGTGAAACCACACTCTGGTGTCTGGTGAACGCTCAATTTCCGCATCCTCAATGGCAGGGGCCGCCTCACCTTCAAAGGCAGTAACTGTGATACTATCGTCGCTTGTCCCGCAGGTCGCCTTAACAGTATAGTCACCTACCAGGGTGATGTCATTTAATGTTGTCGTTGTCCCGGAAAAAGTCGACAAAGAACCCGGCCAAGGGACAGGAGCGGGAGGTCGAGATGTGATTGACCATGTCGGTTTACTGCCCGGAAACGTAGCCGTGTCGGGATCGGGTATAGCCTCCAGGCCGACACTTCCATCACTTATGTTTACAAAAATCGGACCCTCCTCAGTTGTTCCGTCCTTGACCACCTTCTCCACGCCGACAACAGTTACATCGCACGTTGCCGGTCCTTCCCAGTCGTCTTTGCCGTCGTCCAGCCGGGCCTTTACACGAATGGTATAATCTCCGGAAGTATCGAAAGTCTCGCTTGTCTTCGTAGTGCCCAGATACTCATCTGAATCATCATAAGTTGTAGTGCTCGTTGTTTCATAAGACCCGTTAGCGTCAAGATCAAATGTCCACTCAATTCCGTCATCGTTGGGATTTTCATTGTACGAGCATGACGCGTAGACGTAGGCCTTCTCGCCTACGGGAATGGTCACCGAGCCAACACTTGGATTGTTCTCGGCATCATCTTCCGAGACATCACTCACAGAAAGGCTCACGCTCGTCACCGTACAGGCATAAACAATCGACCAGACAGAAATCAATACAAAAAACCCGGCAAGCAACACACAAACAAACATCCTTTTCTTTCCATGTAATCCAGCCATTATTTCTGCCCTCCTTCACGAAGCTGCTGCAGTTTCTTACGGCATGAATCGGCACTTCTGATATTCGGGTCCTCCTCAAGAGCCGTTTCCAGCACCGCAATCGCCGTATCCGTTTCACCTTTGCCTTCATAGCACAGTGCAATAGAATAAGGCATCAAGCCCTTTTTCGAACCCATAGGAAATTTCTGCTCGTAAGCCTCGTACGCTTCAATAGCCTTGTCATAATCATTTAGATTATACAGATACACACAGCCCACCTCATACATCGCCCGATCGCAGGCAACCCTTTGCCCCATAGAACCGCCCCCCGGATCGAACAGCTCGTTTTGCTTCTTGAACCAGTACACAGCTTCCTCGTAATTCTTCAACCGTCCACGGTATATTCCCCCAAGCTGATTCGGTGCACGATAGGCGTACCTGCCGTGTCGATAACCGTCTTCGGTGAGCTTTTTGTAATAGGTAATAGCCTTGTCGTACTGCTTCGTTTGCTCACAACAGTGAGCAGCCAGATAATATGCAAACGGGGTGTAGGTTTTCTCGTAAGCCGCCTCGTTCATGACTATCTCCCAGATCCTGATCGCGTTGTCATAGCGATGGGTGTTGCGAAATAGATATTCCTCCCTGGAGCGAATACTCAGGTAATACTCTTCGCCGAGGTAGAAGACGGCCCTTGCCAACGCCGGGATCTCATTGCAGTCGACGATCAGGTCATCGATTGCCTGCAGGATATCCGGCGGTATTTCGGGGGTGGGGTGGTTCGGATCCTCTGCTGAGAGTGCCAGGTCGATATCCATCAAAATACACCGCTGGCCCGACCACATCGCCTTTGCCGTGCCCGGCCAATCGGCGATCACCGATTGATACACTTCGCGAGCATGAGCGTACTCCTTCCGGTTGCGATAATGCTCGCCGATCGCGTAGATATGCTTTGGCAGTTCCGCGTTGTCGGCGAACCGGAGGTTCAGTTCGTCCAGCACCTGCTGTGCGGCATCTTCTTCGTTCAGGTTGATGTGGATGGTGACCACTTTTCGCAGGGCGCCAATCGCGCGGGGGTGGTCGCCGTGGTTGTCGGCGACGTGCCGATAGAGCGCAAGGGCCGGGCCGTAAAAGCCTTCGCGGCCGAATGCATCGCCAAGGGCGCAGGCGGTGTCGGCTAATTTGGGATCGTTGAAGAACCCGGTAAGCAGTGTGTCCATTGCCGCGACCGCGTCAGCAGGCGCATCGCCGAGCAGACACGCGATAATCAGCTTCTTTTGTTCGGTCGGCGTCGCATCGCCTGCCGGACCATCCACACCGACCGCCGTCGGTTCGGCGGGAAGCAATTGGAGTGAGCCGCTGGTCTCAGACGCGGATAATCTGTCTGGGCAATGCTCAACACCCCGGCAGAATACAGAACGACTGCGACAAGAATTATTGCAACGATAACAACGCCGGCAATCTTACCGGCCCGAAGAATTGACTTGGCCATGACTCCATCTCCTTATCCCATGCCGCCAAAAACAGTTCTCCCAACGCAGCACGCCCCTGATGCAGGATATAACATATAACAGCATCTCCTAACCCGTCAAGGAAAATTTCAAAAAAAAGTAAAACGGGGGAGGGAAGCCATTAAATTGCCGTAAGCCCTTTGCCGGACCCACTTTAGGAAGTACTACTACAGGCCAATTTTTTTGAGAAAACCCGCGACATTTTAGCCATGTGCAACAAAGCCGTGGTGAAGATATGGTACGGCGGTCATAAAGGTTGCAAATCATGGGCAGGATGCCCGTGCCACATTAGTGAATTGGCGGCTTGACCGGTGTGCGCCAAAGCGGTATAATGGTCCGACATATCAGCACTTTTGATTGAGGAATTGCCTCGTATGACCGACAGGAAACAATGTCTGCCGCTTACGGATGTCGAAAATGTTTTGGCCATCCTGAACAGGATATCCATTCTCGCGGGATTTTCCGAAGAGCAACTGCATCACATCTTTGGACTGCTTGAAAAGGTCTCTTACAAGGCCGACGAAAAGATATTCGAGCAGGGCGAACAGCCAAGCCACATCTATATCGTCGAATCAGGCCGCGTCAAACTGACCGTCAGCCGGGACAACACGAACCTTGAACTGATCGTGTTCGAGGCAGGCTGCCTCTTTGGCGAGGCGTCGGTCATCGGGATACAGCCGCACTGCGCAACGGCCATCGCTGTGGAGGATACCGAGCTTATTGTATTGTCGCGGACGGCGCTGCTTTCGATTTATGAGTCGGATACCAAACTGTTCAGCATTCTGATTCTCAATATCGCCAGAGAAGTCTGCCGTCGCCTGCACGCCTCGGATAAAACGCTTCTCCATTATGTACTCAGGGAATAGCTCACTCCACCCCGCAGTATTTGGAAAGGAAGGTAATCAAGATGAAAAGGCAATTCTGTGCAATCGCCACACTCCTCGTTATTCTGTCGTCCGGTCTGTTAGCCGCCGCTGCGCCGCAGGCAAGCCCGGCACAACAGGCGCAAGCCATACTGGATATCGGCGGTGTTCAGGGCGGGCTGATTGTCCACGTCGGCTGCGGCGACGGAAAACTTACCGCGGCTCTGTACGCAAACGACCGCTATCTTGTTCATGGCCTGGATACAAGCGCAGACAATATTCAAAAGGCCAGGCAGCATATCAAATCGCTCGGTCTCTATGAAACGGTATCGGTTGAGCAGTTCGACGGAAAGGCCCTGCCCTACAATGACAATATCGTTAATCTGCTCGTGGCGGAATCGCCCTTGGATATTCCAAAAGATGAGATTCTCCGCGTGCTTGTTCCCAATGGCGTCGCCTGCATCAAAAAGCGTGGTGCCTGGACGCGAACGGTCAAGCCCCGGCCCGACAACATTGACGAGTGGACGCACTATATGCACGATCCCACCAACAACGCCGTCGCCCATGACACCGCGATCGGACCGCTCAGACATCTTCAATGGGAGGCCGCCCCGCGATACGCCCGCCACCACGAGTTTACCACCAGTGTGTCTGCGGTAGTCTCGGCGAATGGTCGAATTTTCTCCATCATGGACATGGGCAGTCGTGCTTCGATCCAGATGCCGTCCAAACTGATGCTGACCGCACGCGATGCCTTCAACGGCATTACTCTTTGGCGGCGGCCCATCGAGTCATGGTTCAATCACCTCTGGCCCTTGAAAGACGGTCCCGCACAGCCTCCCCGGCGATTGGTTGCCGTCGGAGACTCCGTCTACGTTACGCTCGGTCTGGAGGCGCCGGTCAGCAGGCTGGACGCCGCCACCGGAAAAATTTTGAAAACCTACGCCGGCACCGAGTTTACCGAAGAGATACTGTTGTCGGAAGGCACACTGTTTCTACTCAAGAACAGCAAGTCAATGAACCCGGCGGACTATTATCCCAAGCTGATGGTATGCTGGGATGAAAAGAACCGGACGAGGAAGGACTCGGAAGGCTGGCTGCTCAAACCCGGCAAACGCGCTGTCATGGCACTCGACGCCGACTCGGACGGGACTCTGTGGAAAACCGATTATCCGATCGAACCGCTGACGCTGACGGTCGACGAAGGAAGTGTCTACTTCCACGACTGGAACGAGGTCGTGTGCCTGGACCGAAAAACGGGCAAAGAGAAGTGGCGGTCGGAACCCGTAGCCCAAAGGAAAACCATGGGTTACGTTTACGGCCCCACGATGGTCGCCTATGGCGATGTATTGCTCTTTGCAGACGGCAGGCTGAAACGAAGAATGGCTGCTTTTTCCAAAACGGACGGTAAAAAACTCTGGGAGGCGCCGCACTACGCCGGCGGCCACTCAGGTTCTCCGGAGGACCTGTTTGTGATCGACGGTCTGGTCTGGTGTGCAAAGGTCGCAGGCGGTGGACGGGGCATGGGGCTCTGTACCGGTCGCGATCCGAAAACCGGCCAGGTCAAGCGGGAGTTTAGCGCCGACATCAATACCTACTGGTTCCACCATCGGTGCTATCGGGCAAAGGCAACCGACGAATACATACTCACTTCCCGCACGGGAATTGAGTTCATTGACATCCGCAAAAAGCGATGGGAAGCCCACCACTGGGTCCGCGGCGCCTGCTCGTACGGCATCCTGCCCTGCAACGGATTAATAGACGCCCCGCCGAGTCCGTGCGCATGCTATCTGGATACGAAAGTCCACGGCTTCTCCGCACTGGCCCCCGCCTCGCAAAGAACGTTTGGCCGCCCTGCTCCCGCCGCCAGCCGACTATTCAAGGGCCCGGCTTACGACCACAACAATCTCAAATCTAAAATCTCAAATCTAAAATCCGAAGACTGGCCCACCTACCGACACGATGCAGGCCGAAGCGGCGCGACAACAACCAAAGTAAATACTCCGCTGTCGGAAAAATGGCAAGTAGGCCTGGGCGGCGAATTGACAAGCCCCGTGATCGCAGGCGGCAGGGTCTATATTGCATCGAAAGACACGCACACCCTCTACGCATTGAGTGCGGATCGCGGTGAGAAGACTTGGACGTTTACCGCCGGGGCGGAAGTTGATTCACCGCCCACAGTCTATCGAGGCCGGGTGATCTTCGGCTCCGCCGACGGCTACGTCTACTGCCTGAGGGGTTCCGATGGCGCCCTGATCTGGCGATTCAGGGCCGCGCCGCACGATGCCAAACTCGTATCCTACGGGCAACTGCAGTCGGTCTGGCCGGTCCACGGCTCCGTCCTGATCCACAAAGGCGTCGTTTACTGTGTGGCGGGTCGGTCAACGTTCCTCGACGGAGGCTTGAGGTTCTACCGTCTGGATGCGCTGACCGGACGCGTACTCTCTGAAGGTGTTCTTAACGACCAGGCCAATCCCCAAAAGGACGTAAAAGTACTGAACATGCCGGTCGCCCTGCCGGACATCCTCTCCTGCGACGGAAACGCCGTTTACATGCGCGAACAGGCCTTCGACCTCGAGGGCAATCGCATACAGACCATCGATCCGACGACCGAGCCGTTCGAGCGGGCTACGCTTCAGTTGGGGCCCAATGCCCATCTGTTCAGCCCGACGGGCTTCCTCGACGACGACGCCTGGCACAGGTCCTACTGGCTTTACGGCCGGGCGTTTTCCTCGGGCTGTAACTGGTGGTACCGTGCCGGCCGATATGCCCCCGCCGGCAGAATGCTCGTCTTCGACGACGATCGCGTCTACGGATTCGGGCGTCAACCCGGCCTTTTCGTATGGTCTCCTGTTCTTGAAAACCACTTGTTCTGCGCCGACAAACAAGCCGCCCCCGATGCTATCCAACGAGTTAAAGCCTGGAGCAAGAAGTCAGGGCGTTCTGCCGTTTTTAACCGCCAGTTCACACGACAGGCCGCGGCCCAGGATCGTCTCGCCCCGAAATTGCACTGGTCCGTTGAGGAGCCGCCTCTGCACGCACGGGCGATGGTCCTCGCCGGCGAGACGTTTTTCGTTGCAGGCCCGTCGGACGTATTGAATGAGGATGACGCCTTCAATCGCCCCAACGATCCAAAGGTAAAGGCCGAGATACTCGCCCAGGAAGCAGCCTACGAGGGAAAAACCCCCGCCGTGCTCATGGCGGTTTCGACGGCGAAAGGCGAAACGCTCTTCCGGCTCGATCTGCCCGCTCCGCCCGTATGGGACGGCATGGCCGCTGCCAACGGCAAACTCTACATGGCAATGTCCAACGGCACGCTCGTGTGCATGGGCCCCGACAAATAACATTTTTATCTTTCCTGTAACATTTGACAAGTCGTTGCGTCTATACTATATAGTGTAGGTATGGTCTGTCCAGACAGGGTTAATTGTGCCGTTTTGACAAGGAGAAGAAATATGAAGGACCAGACAGCTTCCAGGCGAGTTTTCGGTGTTTTTTGCATCATTGCCCTATCCGCACTCTTGATTTTGGCCGTCGGATGCAGAAAAAAGCCCGGTGAGGCTCAACAAACAACAGTAGCGGATCAGAAGGGCGCCAGCGAGCAACTTCCTAATTACCTGCGC
>JAGHBX010000402.1 GCA_021160785.1 Planctomycetota bacterium
ACATATCCGATTAAATCTGCGCGACGCACAGGAAATTCTGAACATGAAAGGCTTAATCAATGAAATTCAGGCGATTGAACAACTCGACATTACTGCTGGTGATGACGCTTCTGCTGTCCTTGGAGACCGGCTGGACTCACTGCTGCCGGAAGGAAAAATTATCCGGATTAAAGCTATTGCTCAAGCCAGTGCCAAACAGCGGACAATGATTGAACACTATTCCAGCTTTATCATTTTTACTGTTGTTAGTGTTTGTGTTGCATGGATTGGGCTTCTGGCAATGATAAATGTTCGTGAAAGAAAACAAGAAATTGGTTTAATGCGAGCAGTTGGTTATGGCTCGGGCAAAATTGTGTTGTTGTTCCTTGGCAAAGCTGTTATTATAGGTTTGTTTGGAGTAGCCTTTGGTTTCTTTTTCGGAACAGTTTTAGCCCTTGCTTTTGGATCTGATGTATTTAAGCTTACCGTTGAAGCAATAACACCGTCTTATAAACTATTGGGGATGTTGTTGATTGCGGCTCCGCTTCTTTCGGTTGCTTCCAGCCTGATTCCTGCTATGATAGCCGCAAAGCAGGATCCCGCTGTTACATTGGCACAATTATGATGTGAGAAATTATGACGATGGTTACTCTTATTTTCAAAGAAATTCTGCACCGGAAAGTAAATTTTCTTCTCAGTGTGCTGGCGGTAATAACCGCTGCTGCACTGTTTGTAGTGTTTTTCACAACAGGTGAAGCTTCAGACCGTGAGACAAAGAGAATAATGCGGGATATGGGATTTAATCTTCGCATCATCCCCGAAAAGACGGACATGTATACATTCTGGTCGACAGGCTACTCAGAATTCACAATGGATAAAGAATATGTCGACCGATTCGCTAAATTAAAGGGCTTTAGCTATACCCACCTGGTAGCAACTCTTCAAAAAAAAACAAGATGGCAAGGCATGGATGTTATTCTGACCGGAATGCTGCCGGAAGTTTTGCCGCTGGATAAACGTTTACAAAAACCGATGACCTTCTCTGTGAAAAAAGGAAATGTTTATCTCGGATTTCAGTTGGCACAAAATTTGGGGATTAAAAAAGGCGACCAAATTGATGTCTTGGGTAAAAGCCTTAAAGTTAAAGAATGTCTTTCACAAAGTGGAAATAATGATGACATACGAATATACGGCCATCTTGAAGACATACAGGATATTCTCAATTTGCCGGGACAAATCAACGAGATAAAAGCCTTGGAGTGTCTGTGCCTTATTGAGTCAAGCAAAGTCGAAAACGATATGCTTACCGTAGCATCAAGAGAACTGGCACAGGTACTGCCTAATGCAAAAGTGGTTTTAATCAAGTCAATTGCCGAGGTTCGGCAGAAACAGAGAGCTATGATGCAGGCGTATTTAGGCCTTATCATACCTTTTGTTGTTGTCGTGTGCGGAGCATGGATAGCGGTGCTGACAATGATAAACACTCGCAAGAGACGACAGGAGGTCGGATTGATGAGGGCACTGGGCTATAATGCAGGCAGGATTGGCCTGCTCTTTCTCGGGAAATCGGTCGTGATAGGCCTGCTTGGTGCTGTCGCAGGTTTTATCGCAGGCACTGCATTGGCTTTATACTTTGGACCGGATATTTTTAAGGTAACGGCAAAAGCATTAAAGCCGGAATATATTTTGCTTAAATGGTCACTGATTGTCGCACCTGTTTTTGCCGCTGTTTCCAGCTTTATTCCGGTAACAATAGCGATCGGTCGTGACCCTGCTGATACATTGAGGGAACAATAATATGATTCGTCTTAAAAACCTTAGAAAAAACTACCAAACCGCCGCAGGGGTTGTAAAAGCCCTTGACAGCATCGACCTTGAGATTAAGAAAGGCGAATTCATCGTTTTACGCGGACCAAGCGGTAGTGGAAAGACTACCCTTCTTATGGCGCTGGCAGGAATGCAGCGGCCAACCAGCGGTTCCATTTACATCAGTAAGGAAAACATTTACCAGATGACCATACCAGCCAGGGCAAAATTCAGAGCTGAGAATATCGGTTTTGTTTTTCAGATGTTTCATCTGGTTCCCTACCTTAATGTCATTGAAAATGTTGCACTTGCACGTGGTGCACTCAGTTCGGCTCTCGATAAGCCCGGGGCAAAAGAGTTACTGAGGTCCTTTGGAATGGAACATCGAATCTTTCACAAGCCCGCTCAGCTCAGTGCCGGTGAAAAACAACGCACCGCTATAGCCCGAGCACTGTTCAACCACCCGCAGATCATTCTTGCGGACGAGCCTACCGGCAACCTCGACCCTGAAAACGCCCTTGCTGTCCTGGGATATCTGACAGATTTTCAAAGTGCCGGCGGCACGGTAATCATCGCCACTCATCAGCCTGTCGCCAAAGAGATGGCCGACCGCATCATCAGTCTCAACGCAGGCCGAATCCGGGACGAAAGCTGATCCCGCCGCCTCGTTTTCCCACCGCCACATACGTGGTTTTCACCCAAAAAACCGCATTCAACCGCGTTTTGTAAAGGAATTCGCCCATTCGGGACGATAATAATAATCAAGGAACAGTTTTGATAAGGGGCTTGAAAATGCTGCGAAAAGTGTTGTTAATTTTTATTCTTGCCGTGGTCGTATTGTCGTTTACCGGTTGCCAGACTATCCAGGGCGTCGGACGCGATATCACCTGGCTGGGCGGCGGGGGCAATTCCGCCAGAAAGTAGAGTTGCCGGTCCCGCCCGCTCATCCAATCTGCCGGATGCCCAGTCAATAGCCCGGCGGCTGATCGCTATCATCCAGCGCAGGCTTGTCCGCTTTTTTCTTTGCGACCATTACCACGATCACTGCAATAACAGCTACACCGACCGCTACTGCAGCCAGGACCGCCAGTCCGAGCAGGATTATCATGAATCCGCTAAGAGCCATAATCTTTCCCTTTCTATAATATAAGCGCTGTCAGTTCTTAATCCATTGGTCCAGCCAGGCGATTACTGTCTCGTGCCAGAGGATAGAGTTGTTGGGCTTTTGGACCCAGTGGCTTTCGTCGGGGAAGTAGAGCAGTTTGCTGGGAATGCCCCGCCGCTGGAGGGCGTTGAAAGTTCCAATGCCTTGCGTATCGGCAACGCGGAAATCGTTTGCGCCGTGGATGACGAGCATCGGGGTCTTCCAGTTTTTCACGTAGTTTACGGGGTTGTGCTTTTCGTAGTTTTCGGGATTGTCCCAGGGTGTGCCGACATGGTCCCATTCCGGGAACC
>JAGHBX010000565.1 GCA_021160785.1 Planctomycetota bacterium
ATCCAACCTACCCAGGCACAACCGAAGTCGGCTATTTCAATGGAGTCAACGCGCAAACTAATAACGCCCAAAGCTACTACGGCTGTTACGACATGAGCGGCAACCTGTGGGAGTGGACATCGTCGATCTTCAGCGGTGAGAGTTGTGTTCGCCGCGGCGGCGGCTGGAGCAGCGTTGCCGACGACTGCCGCATTGTCAGCCGATACTCTTTCGCGCCATCGGCTAACAACAGCATCCTCGGATTTCGGCTGCTCATGGACTTATAATACGGATTTTTTGGCAGGCGCAAGGGACATGGGCTTCCTCATGTTAAAAAAATGGGCTCTCTGAAATAATTTGTGTGTAAAAACAGTAGGAATCGCCTTTGGCGGGGTTGGTCTCCACTACATAGCCCAAGTTCGACAGTTAGGTGGTAAAAAGACGGTTTTTGATATCGCCAAGGCAATAAGTCTTCACTACATCGCATTCCGGGAACATTCATCGCAATAGCAAAAACGCAACCCACGTCACCACCCAAAAAACGCTATGCAATCAGAAATGTAAGCCAAAAAAAGTTGGAAAATTATTTAACTGTCGAACTTGGGGTAGTTGTTGTGCTTGGTATGATTTCGATTTTAGAAAACCGACGAGCCGCCTCGGTAGGGACCGAGGCGGCTGGCGTTTTGTTATGTTTGATGACCTGGTGGTCTTTTTCTTATACGAGTGGGTCGCCGCCGGTGGCTATGGGGTGGAAAATACCGGGGCCGGGCTTTAGGTTTTTGGGTACGAGGTCGAGCTTGCTTGCCTTTAAGAGCCATTCCCACTTGAAGCTTCGGCCTGTGCCGGCGGCCATGCGGGCGCCGATTGCGGTGAGGGTGCTTTCGGCGATTCGCTGACCTTCGTTTAGCGGCTTGCCGGCACGGATGCTCTTTATCAGGTCGATATGCTCCTGCTGCTGGCCGTTGACGTTTTTGCCCTGGAATTGCCACAGTTTCTTGCCGCTGTGATCGGAGTAGCTGCCTCTGCAGTCGCTGACGCCCTTGGTGCCGACGACTTTTTCACCGTTTCGTCCGGTTCCGGGGCTGTGTCCGCTGTAGCTGAGGCAGCGTGCGCCGTTGGCATACTCGAACTCGGCAAAGACATGGTCCAAGATGTCGCCGTTGTATTTCTCCCAGTCAGCGTCGCTGCCGTTGTTGTACCTCTTGCAGGCCTCTTTGGCGTCCTTGATCTGGCTTTCATTGAAGCTGCGCCATCCGCGTCCGCCGACGGCGGTGAACTTTACGGGCGGTCCGTTGAAGCACCAGTTCATTACGTCGATGTTGTGAATGTGCTGCTCGCATATCTGGTCGCCGCTGAGCCAGGTGAAGTGGTACCAGTTGTTGCATTGCCATTCGAGTTCGCTTGCGGTTTCCTCGGGTGGGGTGGCGCGATACCATATTCCGCCGCCATACCAGTAGCACTGTCCGCCAACCAGTTCGCCGATTGCGCCGTCGTGGATTCTCTTCATGAGTTCCACACGGCTGAATTCGTGGCGCCGCTGCGTGCCACAGACGATCGCCAGGCCTTTTTCTTTGGCGATTCTGGATGCTTCCATGACCTGCCGGCAGCCGGCCGGGTCGGTGGCGACGGGCTTTTCGGTGAAGATGTGCTTGCCCGCGTTGACGGCGGCCAACATCTGTCGCCCGCGAAATGCGGGTGTTGTGGCCATTACGAGCAGGTCGGCGTCGGTCTTTGCCAGCTTTTCGTGGCAGTCAAAACCCCAGAACAGGTGGTCGTCATCGACCTTGATACGGCCTTTGAACTTGCCGTCTTTGGCAAGTCTGTCGCGGGTGCTCCTTGCCTTGCTTTCAAACAGGTCGGCTATGGCGATGAGTTCGACGCCGGGATCGGCCTGGAGGCACTGGCGCACGGCGCCGTTGGCGCGTCCGCCGCAGCCCAACAGACCAATTTTGATCTTGCCGGAGCCCTTGGCGTAGGCCGTCTTCGCCACGGAGGCGGCAACGGCCGCGACGCCGGCAATGGCGGCTGTATTTGTTACAGGTTTTCGTGTTTCTTTATTTTCTGACGATGCCATCAGCAATCTCCTTTGTATTCTTTCTTTAAAGTCTTACATCAAACAAATGGCCCTTTTCGGCTTACGCCGTGGGCACCTTGTACTTTCCGGGGATCGCAAAAGGCGCCAACGGTTTGGAATCGCTCAGCTTGAGATCGTCGGCGGGCAGATTGTTCAAGGTACACCTTCCCATGAACCATTCCCGTTTGAACTTCTGTCGGGAGTAAGCCGATTCCCTGCCCATGATTGCACAGAGGGTGCTCTCGGCGATGCGTTTTCCTTCATTGAGCGGCTCGCCCGTCCGGATGCTCGCGATCAGGTCGGCATGCTCCACAACGTATGGATTGGGGTTTGGTCCCTTGTATTGCCATGCGTTTTCGCCGGTGATAGTGCCCGCGCAGTCGCTGGCGCCCTTTGTGCCGACGACGCGTTCGCTGACGCGATTGCTTGCGCCTTTGATCTGACGACACGTGCTGATGGTTCTGATGTCGCCGGGATAAAAGAACTCGACGCCGAAATGGTCGAAGCCATTTCCGTACTCGGGACCTGTGCGGTACTGGCGTCCGCCCTGGCCGTGGACGCTTTCGGGCAGCTCGCCGAAAGCCCAGTTGATAACATCGATGTTGTGGACGTGCTGCTCGCAGATGTGGTCTCCGGAGAGCCATGACATAAACAGCCAGTTGCGAATCTGCCATTCGACATCGGACCACTTGCCGCTCTTGTAGTTTTGCCAGTTGCTCTTTGCCCGGCTTACCCAGAGTTCGCCCATGTTCCAGTAGCACTGTGCCGAGACGATCTTGCCGATCGCGCCGTCGCGGATTCGTTTCATTGTCTCGACGTACTTTGCCTGATGGCGACGCTGCGTTCCGGCGACGATAGCCAGCTTCTTCTGGGCTGCGGCTTCTGAGGCTTCGATGACCATCTTGATCCCGGCGGGACATGTGGCGACGGGTTTTTCCATGAAGACATTCTTGCCGCGTTTGACGGCTTCGGCTAAGTGCAGAGGGCGAAAGACCGGCGGGGTCGCCAGGATAACCATGTCGACGTTGCCCAGCGCCATCAATTCCTTGTATGCGTTCAGGCCTGCAAAGCAGCATTTATCGGGCACCTTGAAGCGATTCTTCGCTCCCTGGACCTGGTCGGCAAATGCATCGGCCAGCGCAACGATCTTGATACCCGGCGACGACTCGAGGCAATTGCGTGCTGCGCCCGTTCCGCGACCACCGCAACCGACAAGGCCAACGCGAATCGTGTCGCTGCCGGCGGCCATGAGCGGGACGGCGCCCCCTGTCAT
>JAGHBX010000288.1 GCA_021160785.1 Planctomycetota bacterium
GTCGGCGCACAGACCGGATATGGCACAAAGGCGCGCGTGTAGCGACAGCCCTGCCCGGCCAGGCGGTCCAGGTTGCCGGTGGTCGCATACTCATCACCGTAACAACCCAGATCGAGGCTGATATCCTCACAACTGATCCACAGGATATTGACCGGCTTGGGGTCTTTCGGTTTTCTTGCTCCCAAGGTCCTGTGGTGGAGCAGTCCCAGAAAAATCCCGGAAAGCCCGACAAATTCACGTCTGTTCATCATGCGTTCGATTGTAGCATATTCCAAGATGGATTTCAACCGCTTTTACCATGGGTATCACGGCACGAAATTTTTATAATTTGCCTTGCGTGCAGATTAGCCTGCCGGTAACCTGTTGCGCTTAAGTAAGGATGTGGTTTCTATGACAGAAAACATAAAGCCTCGAATCGCGGCAGGGGCCGGAATCGAAATTGCCGTACTGGCAGCCGTTCTTCTGTGCCTTGCATTCATATTTCAGGGGGCAAGGGCAATCTGGCAGCCGGACGAAGGGTATTATGTGGGGACCGCAGTTACCATGTTGGAGAAGGGGACTCTTGCGATTCCATACCTCGGAGAAGAGGAGGTGTTTCTTGATAAGCCTCCCCTTATCTACTGGGGGGTAATCTCCGGGTTGAAATTGCTCGGGCACAACGAGTTTGCTGTCCGTTTTTTTCACGGTATTTCATTCCTGCTGACCAGTGTGATGGTGGGGTTGTTGGCTTACCTGATATTTGGTGAAAAACGAATTGGATTGCTGGCGTGTCTGGTTTACGCGACGATGGCCGTCCCGTTTTACGCCGCCAGCTTTGTGACTCCGGATACTTTGCTTACGCTCTGGACGACAGCGGCGGGGTTATGTTTCTGGCAGAGCGTTAAACCGAAGGCTCGCCGCCATGTTCTTTGGAAGATGCTGTTGTGTCTGTCTGTGGGCATAGGATTTCTGGCAAAGGGTCCTGCAGTTTTAATACCGTGCGGGGGAATGTTTGTTTTTCTGATGGTCAACCGGGGCCTGGTCCGTTACTTCATTAATCCCTGGTCGATTGTCGGGATAATGATTTTTTTTGTGGTTGGACTTGGATGGTATTTCTGGGTATCGTTGAGGATTCCGGGTGCGCTGAATTATTTTTTTGACAGCGAGATATGGGGGCGTCTTGTTTCGCAGAGGTATCATCGCAATCCCGGCTTGACCGGTGCGCTCATATATGTTCCCGTCCTGGTGTTTGGATCGCTGCCCTGGTCGATTGTCTGGTTGAAGAGGGACTGGGTTCGCGAGGCATTATTGAACAAGGGATGGTGGGCCGGACTGCACAAGCGCCCTGAGATGCTCTTTTTGGTGACATGGTTTTTCGTTCCGCTGATTATACTGTCTCTGGCAAGTTCGAAACTCGGATTCTATGCGCTTCCGATTTTCACTCCCCTGGCAATTGTGACAGCTAAGGTGTGCCTTGAGAAGATACCGCCACATACGGGGGGGAGATTCAGATTGATTACGAGTGCAGGGAGACGCCCTGTTGTGCTGGTAACGGTTTGGGTGGTTTTGCTGATTATCTCCAGGCTGGGGATTGCTTATTATCCGACGGCCAATGACATGGAGGCCCTGTCGCACGAAATCAACAAAGTACTTGATGGTGATTATGAACTGGGGACTGTCGATGAACGGGCCGACGGACTGCTCTTTTACGGGATCGACAAGGTGGAGCATGTTACCAATGATATGGACTCATATCCGTCATTTACACCAACCGACCACATCCTGGTGGAAATCAGGGAGATGCAGAGAGATAAAGAGAGGGGTGTTTTCCTTATGAGAGGACAAAACGACATTGATGAAACATGCCGGATACTGAAATCCGCGGATATAAAGTTTGAGTTGGTCCGATTTCCGCACAACCGGGCGATCCTGAAACTCGATTCTCCGCCCGGACTCAGGGAATTGTGAAGACGACGGGAAGATAACCCAGTTCGTGAAATTCTTCTACGAGTTCCGCGGCGCCGACAAGCCACACAAACCACAGGGCACTGAAAATATGCCTGCGGAAAGTGACCGGATCGACCACCCATTCGTCCGGTTCTTTCAAAATGGATAATTTTGGAATGAAGCGGGGGACGGTGCGGGCATACTCGGCATACTTTTCTGCGTACCTCGCTTGCAGTTTTTGCTCTTCGTAAGCGATTACGAACGGGTAGTACAGTGCAAAACCGATCCCAAGAAGAAGGGCAATGAGCAATGTCTCGGTAGCAAGGCCCACTCCCACGGCCCCGATGAGGCTGAAGAAATACAGCGGATTCCGGGACATCGAATACGGACCCGCAGTGATAAGGTTTGTGTTCTTGTGTCCTGCAATATAGAGTGAACACCACAACCTGCCCAAAGAAGCAATCCCCACAAGAATCACTCCGACAAAAAACAATATGGAGGTTGCCAGAGGACAGAGTTGTTCCCATTTGCTTTGAGAGATCATTATCAGCATTATAACAAGGGTCACAAAGATTCTTGATGCGGCGATTCGCCACTTTCGAGCTTGTCTTTTCAGCACGCGTTTTTCCTTAAACGACTTTTTCGGGTACAATGAACGGCGCTCGTTGGGGTCGGGTCAACATGGCGTTGGCCTGTGCATCATCGACGAACCGCTCGTTAGCCGCATCGAATTTCAGCGTTCGGCCGAGGCGGTATTTGGTGTCCTGGAGTTTGACGCTGTTGTCCTTGAGGTGGTCCGCCATTCGTCCGAAAGTTTCGTTGGCCGCGGCATTGTCGCCGAATGGTTTGGCCTTGCCGCCAAAGGCAACCTCTTTGCCCAGGCGATACGAAATGTTTCCGAGATGCACCAGTGCCGCCGAATAGTGGGCCGTCTCCAGGTTCCAGTCAAACAGTTCGGTCTTGCGCGTTCGCATACATTTGATAAACTCGCCGAAATTGCCGCCTCTGCTGACGCGATCTGCGGTTGCACGAGTTACCGATTCCGGGTCCTTGCCGCCCTTGGGGTAGAACTTGCCGCCGGCAATGACGCCCGCCTCAAAGTGGAAGGTGTTGCCGACGCCTTGGCCGTAGTAGCGGTCGGTCTTTAGGCCGCGGACCTCGAACATCAGTTGCGTGTCGCCGTAGTCGTAAACCGCAACCTGCGTGTTGGCCGTCTCGCCCTGGTCGGCATAGCCGAACCGCCCGCCCACACTGACAACGCTTTTTGGAAGTGTCGCATCCGGTATCGCGTGCAATGCCGCGTGCATCTGGTGCGAGCCCTGGTTGCCGATATCGCCATTGCCGAAATCCCAGAACCAGTGCCAGTTGTAGTGAACGAGGTTTGCATGATACGGCTGTTTGGGAGCGGGACCGGTCCAGATATCAAAATCAAGTTCTTTCGGCGGATCGGTCGGCTTTTTGAAGCCGATGCTGCCGCGTCCCTTGTAGCACATACCCCTCGATACAAGCAGTTTGCCATACGTGCCCTTTTTTGCAATCGCTGCAATACCATCGCCGAGGCTTCCCGCCCCGGTGCCGTACTGAACAACGCGATTGTACTTTCGCATGGTCTCGACGGCGATGCGCCCTTCATGGACGTTCTGGCTCAGGGGCTTTTCCACATAGACATCTTTGCCCGCCTGACACGCCCAGATCGTGAGCAGACAATGCCAGTGGTTGCACGAGGCGATCGAGATGGCGTCGAGGTTCTTGTCCTCGAGGGCCTTGCGAATGTCCTGCACGCAGAGCGGTGCACGGCCGCCATATTTTTCGATGTCCTTAGTGCGTTTGGCGAACAGCGCCGAATCCGGATCGATCAAATGGCTTACCTCGACGCCATCCATCTTCTGCAGCGAGCTGATGTGCCCTCCGCCGCGACCGTGAATGCCCGCGACACCCACGCGAATCCTCTCATTTGCGCCCAATACCCGACGAGTGGACGTACTAATGACACAAGTCGATGCAGTCAATACCGCTGCATCCTTCATAAATCTGCGACGTGTCGTGTTCTTCATAACGCCATCTCCTTCCACTCTTTCGAGCCGGTTAAGCTGTAATATTTCCGAACAGGCGTTATTGTACCCTGTCGCCGCCCAGGATTCAATCCTCACATTCAAACAACTGTCAGCCAGCCGCCCTTTCGGCAAAAAACAATTCTCCTTTATACCAGACATTGTATTCCTTCTCGACGAGCCGCAAATACCTGTCCAGATCGATAATAGCCCGGCAGACATCGCTGTCGACCGTATTCTGGGCCACTTTCAGGAATTCCTCCGAATCGATCAACTCCTTTGCCGCCTGGCTTCTGGGATAGGCCTGGCGGGAATAATCCGGTGAAAAGAAAAATCCCTTCTTCTTCATGGAGACCTTGGCGTGGACGAAGTTCTTGAACCTGAACAGCCGGTTCATCACTGTGGGCTGTTTTACGATTACGGTATTCTGGCCCACGTTGTCATGGCAGCACGTCCGACAGATCAGATAACGCGCATTGGATTTTAACGCATAATCCATCGCCGCATCCGACAATGACCCGCAGGCTCCGAAGAAGACAACCGCTGCAGGCTTCGTTTCCACCGTCGGCTCGAATATATTGTCCCGCCTGAACTCGTAATTCGCCGGGGTCCTTTGCGGCACAAGGTGTTCATAAATCCAGTTGCACCGCGGATCGATATCCGTTGCGATTACCTTGAGCTTATTCAGGCGGCGTGCAATATCGCGCCCATGACGCCCGAAGACACATGCAGGATTAATGATTGCTGCTCCCTCAAAGCCCTCTCCCTCCTGTCCCAGAGTGTGCACGATAATTTTCTTGAGGTGCTCGTCGCGCAGGCCCCGGCGCATGACCCCCTTAAACGACCCATACCTAAAGCGGCACTGTGGAAAGCCGCCAAAGCGTTCGTCCCAGTACTTAGTCAACTCTCCGAGCCATTGCGCCAGCACCGCCTCTTCACGATCTGCCTGCCTGTTGGCAATACTTCCCTTGCGAAATTCTTGCAAGAGTCCCGTAAACGCCTCTAAACCCGCATGGCAGACTTTTCCATCCAAAACTTATTCCATCTTTCGTATTCGGACCTCAATGGCTTGCGAATCCTTCAGTAAATCCATGAACTCGTCAACGTTCGTCTTGTCGCAGTGATGCAGACTTACTTCAAATCCGCCAGGGTCTTTTTGAGCAGGCTCGATACGTAGTTTCCCGCTCTTGGGATGCTGCGTTTGGCTTTGGAGGGGAGCGCTGCGATTCGATCCTTCGCAGGCGCCGCCCGCTCATCCATCGCGTCGACAGCGTTCATCGCCAACATCGCGACGAAGGCGCTGTTTTTTTCGATATCCGCTAATTCGAGCAGCACCTCCAATGCTTTCGCGGCGTCGGCGTCGCTGCCGTACTGACCCAGCGCCTGTGCGGCAATGACTCGTACCGAAGGCGAATCGTCCGACAATGCTTCCAGCAGTTCTTTTCGTGTTCGCGCCACCGCCTCCTTTTCGCGCATCAGGATTCCCATTGCCGCCCAGTAGCGAACGGCGCTGTCGGCGTCGGCAAACCCTTCGGCAAGTTTGCCTGACACATCGGGCTTTAGCGACGAGGCCAGGTCGGCCATGGTCATGATCTTTGTTAGCGGATACTTTTTGCGATCATGGCCCATCTCGTAAGCGGTCGAGCCCTTTGCGCGCTCGTGAATCTCATCCTCCGGCAGGAAACCGAGATCGCGAATCTTAAGCGCCAATTGCTGCTGGGCTTTGGCAAGCTTTGCGAGGATTGCCTTGTGCTCATTCGATTCCGCCAGGTTGTTTACCTCGTCCGGGTCGGTCCGGAGATCATAGAGTTCCTCCGGCGGCTTGGTCTCCCAGAAGCGTCTTTGGGCGGCGTTTAGCTTGCCGGCGTCATAAAGCTCTTTCCACTTTCGCGTCGTCGGCGTCTGGAACATGTACTGGATGTACTGGCCGTAAATCTTGTGCGGCATGTAGTTGCGAATGTAGATGTACCGCCCGTCGGTGACCGAACGCACCATGTCATACCGCTCGTCCATCCGCCCGCGAAAACCGAACATAAACTCCGGCATCTTCGTCGTATAGCGGCCCGCAAAGGCATGTCCCTGCATCCACTTCGGCGGCGCGATGCCCACAAGACTCAACAGCGTAGGTGCAAGGTCGATAAATCCCACGAGACGCTTCGAGGCGCTGCTCGATTTGTACTCCGGCGGGGCGAGATGCCTGTACTTGTCGGGGATGTAAAGAACCATCGGAACCTGCAGGCCGGAGTTGTACGGCCAGCGCTTGCTCCGCGGCATACCGGAACCGTGGTCGCCGTAATAGAAGATTATCGTGTCCTTCTCCAGGCCGTCGGCTTTGAGTTGTCGCAGCACTCCGCCGACCTGCTGGTCCATCACGGTTATCTGGTCGTAGTACTGCGCCCAGTCCCGACGCACCTCGGGCGTGTCCGGGTGATAAGCCGGCACATAGACCTTCGCCGGGTCGTGGACCGTCTTGTGCGGCCGTTTGCGGATCTGGCTTTCGTGGCTGGTCGTAAAGTTAAATATCGCAAAGAACGGCTCACCCGCCTTGCGGTTTCGCCAGTGCGCTTTGCGGCTGGATTCGTGCCAGACCTCGCCGGATTTTGCGACGTTGTAGTCTTCCTTGGAATTGTTCGTGCAGTAGTAACCCGCCTGTCGCAGATAATACGGGTACATCTTCATGAATGACGGCATCGCAATCATGCTGCGCATGTGCTGCGAACCCGTAGACGGCGGATACACACCGGAGATAATCGTCGTACGCGCCGGCGCACAAACCGGGGCAGTCGACCACGCTCGTTCATAAATCATCCCCCTGGCGGCAATACTGTCGATATTAGGCGTGTCGGCAAACGCATCGCCGTAACAGCCCAAATGAGGCCCGTTATCCTCACTGGTAATCCACAGGATATTCGGCTTATCGCCGGACTCGCCCAAAACAGGCGACCCCATCGCCGCAAAAGCCGCTGCGCCACCGGCCAGCCGAACAAACTCCCGCCGAGTAAAACCACCACAAACCTTCATATTGTCCTCCCTTTCAAGCAAACCACAAAACCGTTACAAATCGAATTACACAACAGCCATGATTCTACCACATAAGCCAACAAAAAACCAGCAACAACAAACCGCGACAAGACCGTTCGCCCTTGCTGTTTGGAGGCGTTGGTCCGTCAGGGTTTCTTTTCCGGCTGCTCTTTCGCTGCGGCTGGTTTGATTTTCCATGTTACCAGGCAAGTGACGATCATTGCCAGGTGGGCCATGGTTTCTACGCTTTCTTCGAGCAGGATGTGCAGCTCGGTCTCTTGCGGTAAATAGACGTATCGAAAGAATCTTCTGGCGATAAGTTGCGAAAGAACATATGTTGCGAATGTTGACCATACCCAGACTTTGGCAGGTCCTTCTCCGATGATACCTTCAAGCTCTGTTTTCCTCTTTACCGCCCAGAAAGCCAAAAGCCCCAGCATGACATAGATGCCTTTGCTGGTTCCGGCGAAATGCCATTCCCGGCAGAAAAATGCGGCGCACAGAACGGCCATGAACAGATGAAATTCACTGCGAAAGGCAATCGCCCGAAAGGTAAACCCGAGCAAAGGCACGCTCAGCAGGATCAAAGCGATATTCTCATTCGTGCCGCGGGAGACGAACCATTTCTGACCGAGTGCCGTCGCAACGTAGACCGCAAGCATTGCCATGGGTCCGAGCAATAAAGGCCACCACCTTCGGCATTGCCGTGGTACAGTCCGGCGTTGACATATGTGCTCAGCTGCATTGACAGTATGTGGTTGTTTGTGTTTCGAGTTTGTTTTTGACATGCAAACTCCAGTGTGAAGTTAGACTCGCCAGTCCGTAACTACACTACGATATTTACCAGTCGTGATTTTATGACTATGATTTTCTTGGGTTGTTTGCCTGACATTGCTGTTTGGACGGGTTGGCTGGCTAAGGCTTTTTCTTTTATTTGGTCTTCGGAGGCGTCTGCTGCTACTACGATTTTGTCTTTGATCTTGCCCAAAACCTGGACGGCTAATTCTACCTCTTTTTCCTTGATGAGTTCCGGGTCGTATTGCGGCCAGGGTTCGTAGGTCAGCGTATCGGTGTGGCCTAATCGCCGCCATAGTTCTTCTGCTATGTGCGGTGCGAAGGGGGCTAAGATCAGTACGAACTTTTCGATTGCGTCTTTGGGGCGGACATTCTGTCTGCCGAGGTGGTTTACGAAGATCATCATCTGGCTGATCGCGGTGTTGAATGCGATTGACTCGATGTCGCTGCCCACTTTTTTGATTGTCTGATGCAGGAGCCTTGTTGTCGCCTCGTCGGCTTGGGCTTTCTGTACGGCCGAATGCAACTGGCCGCTGTCCTCATCTACGATCATCCGCCAGGCCTTGTTGAGGAACCGGTGCACGCCTTCTACGCCCTGCGTGTTCCAGGGCTTGGTCGCTTCCAGCGGTCCCATGAACATCTCGTAGAGCCGCATGGAATCGGCACCGTAATCGACGATGATCTTGTCGGGGTTGACCACGTTGCCCCGCGACTTGCTCATCTTCTGATTGTCCTGGCCAAGGATCATGCCCTGATTGACGAGGTTTTTGAAGGGTTCGGGCACGCTTACATAGCCCAGGTCATGCAACAGCTTGTGCCAGAACCTCGCGTACAACAGATGCAGCACGGCGTGTTCTGCGCCGCCGATGTACAGATCGACAGGCATCCAGTACTTCTCCTTCGCCTCGGTAAAGGCGGCATCGGGATTGTCCGGGTCCATATACCGCAGAAAGTACCAGCAACTGCCCGCCCACTGGGGCATTGTGTTGGTCTCGCGTTTGCCGTTGCGTCCGTCGGGCAGCGTGACATTTAGCCAATCGGCGGCTTTTGCCAGAGGCGGCTCGCCGGTGCCCGTGGGCTTGTAGTCGGCAACTTCGGGAAGTACAAGCGGCAGATCATCTTGCGAAAGCGCAACCGTCTCGCCGTCTTCGAGGTGCACAATCGGAAACGGCTCACCCCAGTATCGCTGGCGACTGAACAGCCAGTCCCGCAGCTTGTAATTAACCGCTGCTTTGCCGAGGTTCTGACTTTCGAGCCATTCGGCGATCTTTACTTTGAACTCGGCAGTCGTCAATCCGGAAAACTGTCCCGAATTGACGGCCGTGCCGTCGCCGGTAAAGCAGCCCTCAAAAGGCGCCGGCGGCTTGACCACTTCGATAATCGGCAGTTCGAATTTCGTAGCAAACTCCCAGTCCCGCTCGTCGTGGGCGGGGACTGCCATGATGGCGCCGGTGCCATAGCTGATCAGCACATAGTCGCTGATCCAGATGGGGATATTCTCGCCGTTGACCGGATTGATCGCCCAGGCGCCGGTAAACTGGCCGGTCTTGTCCTTCGCCAGGTCCGTCCGGTCAAGATCGCTTTTCATCGCGGCTTTTTCGATGTACTCTTTCACCGCGTCTTTGTGCTCGTCTGTGGTGATGGTATCGACGAGCCGATGCTCGGGAGAAAGGACCATATATGTCGCGCCGAAAAGTGTGTCGGGGCGGGTGGTGAAAACGCGGATCACTTCATCGTATCCGTTGACTTTGAAATCGACTTCGGCGCCGATGCTCTTTCCGATCCAGTCGCGCTGCAGCTTTTTGATCGATGACGGCCAGTCGCATTCATCGAGCCCGTCCAGCAGGCGCTCGCAGTATTTGGTAATGCGCAGCATCCACTGCCGCATGGCCTTTCGAATGACAGGGTGGCCGCCGCGCTCACTCAGACCGCCGATGACCTCCTCGTTAGCCAGGACCGTTCCCAGCGCCGGACACCAGTTGACCGGTGCTTCGCTTTCATAGGCCAGGCGATGGTCGTCAATGAATTTGCGCTCCTCATCATCGCTGAGTCCGTCGGGGATGGGCAACTGCTCGATGGGCTTTGCCTTCTGCTCTGTCTCGTCGAAGTAACTGTTGTAAAACTTCAGGAAAATCCACTGCGTCCATTTGTAGTAGTTGGGGTCCGTGGTGTCGACCTGGCGGTCCCAGTCGTAGGAAAAGCCTAAGGATTTGATCTGGCGGCGCATGTTGTCGATGTTCTTCTGCGTCGTAGTGGCAGGATGGGTGCCCGTCTGGACGGCGTACTGCTCGGCGGGCAGGCCGAAAGCGTCCCAGCCGAATGGATGCAGGACGTTAAAGCCCTTCATTCGCTTGTAGCGGGCGACGATATCGGTTGCCGTGTAGCTTTCAGGATGGCCGACATGCAGACCTTGACCGCTGGGGTACGGGAACATGTCAAGCACGTAGTATTTGGGTTTGGAATCGTCCCAAGTGCTTGCCGGATCAATACTTGCAGGTTCCCATGCCTTGAATGTGCGACGTGTCTCCCAGTAGTCCTGCCACTTCTTTTCAATCTCGTTGAAGTTGTAGACGCCCTTTTCCATTCATATCTTCCTGATTTGCATTGACTTATCGCAATCGACCGGCCGCCGATCATGGTTGCATCGGCTCAAATAGCAAAGATATCCAGTTTTGGGCCCGCCAGGGCGATTGCGATGCCGGTATTCCTGTGCAACCAAGCCACATAACTCATTTGTCATCAACCACTTGCGTGCGGGCAGCCGCGGTCGGTACAGGTGAGGCACTTGCTGCTGTCGCCGGCCTTGCTGACGCCGACGGCGAAGCTGGAAAAGCGTTTTTCGAGCTTTTTCGAGCCGCAATCGGGGCACGTCAGCCTGGTCGATCTTGCGGACTTGACCAGAAACTCATTGACTTTGCCGTAGCCGGAACACTGGTACTCATATATCGGCATAGAAATCTCCTTTAATGTGGCATGGGCATCTTGCCCATGATCACGGGCAGGATGCCCGTGCCACGGTTCATTCTGTTACAACTACTTAGAGAATCAAACTACGCATCATACAGATTTTTCGTTCGGATTCAACAGGAAATTGCTCAAATGACGACAGCGGCGGCAAGATCGATATTTCGGTTCATCCGCTTAATGCGTAGGTGCCCAGTGCCCCTGGAGATGGTTGAGAGAAAAATCGTTGCAGGAAGGTTAGTGACGATGAATCCTGTCTTTGGAAAGAGTTCCCCCGCATCCCGGCGTTGCGATGGAATGGCAAGCTGCTCGACGAGTCGAGACAGCCTACCTCCCCATCTACAAGTAAGGTGGATCGCCTGCCCGTAGCATTTCTGTTGTATTGGGATTGTAGAACATTTCGCGATGAAAGCCACTGCCTCGCGGCCTGGTGTGACAACTGTCCGGCACTCTGGGCAAAAACTATTTGATTGTCGGCAAGTCCGGGTCTCAGCAAAGTTTAGGTCGATTCTTGATTGCCAGGCCAAAACAGGTTAAACTGGTGGTTTTGGGCAGAAGCCTTGTTTGGTTTTTTCAGGAAATTTTCATGCTGATCAAGAAGATCGATGATATTGCCGCCGCGGAGGTGAAAATGGACGGTGTCCGCAATGCCACCGTGCGGGTGGTATTTGGTCCCGCCGACGGCGCGCCGACGTTTGCGATGCGTGTTTTCGAGTTGGCAGGCGGCGGCCATACGCCTTTTCATACCCATCCTTTCGAGCATGAGGTGGTGATTCTCGAGGGCGAAATCGGGATAGTGACCGAAGATGGGACAAAACCGCTGGCTGTCGGCGACATGCTGCTGGTCACGCCCGATGAGAAACACCAGTTCAGGAATCTGTCGGCGGACAGACGGGCCCGTTTCATGTGTATGGTCCCGGTGGAATACCAGAAATAGCAATTATCTCAGCACCACGCTGTTTCGATCAGTGTGTGCAAAATGCCCGCCGTAGAGATCGGGGCATGATGATAGTATGAATTTCAGATTGAGGCCGGAAAAGAAGAATTGAAAGGAGTTGCAAATTGAATATTGGAGTATTCTTATTAATTGAGGCATTTGCCAGTGTTGAGGTACAACTCAAATGCGCCAAAGAAATGGGATTTGACTACGCTGACATAACCGATACTAATGCGGGAGGCAGCATGTTGGGCACGGCGGGTTTTTCCCCGACGGTCAGTCTTGACGACAATCCGTTCGAGGTCAAACGTCTTTTCGAAAAATACGGCATCAAACCCTTGACCGTCTGCGCACATGCCGGGTTGCTGGAGCCGACCAATCCCGGAGTATATAGTAATGCCGAAATCATGAAAGCTGTCAAATTTGCAGCAGCTATCGGCATTAAGGATGTCGTCACAACCGAAAACGATCCGTGTTCTGAGTGGGCGGAGAATCTTTCGTACAAAGAACGTGTGTTAATCATCGCCGAGAAACTATATACCCCCGTAAAGATGGCCGCCGACTACGGAGTCCGCATTCTGCTGGAACCGCACGGCCCGATTACAGACAGCATCAAGGGCCTCCAGGACGTGTTTGACAGACTGGGCAACCCCGATTCGTTAGGTGTGAATCTTGACACAGGCAATTCATGGCTTGGCGGCGCCGATCCCGTGGAAATGGCCCGGGTTTTCAAGGACAAGATTTATCACATCCACTGGAAGGATCTCGGCGCAGAATGGGAGCCCAAGAGGGGTATGGTGTTCGGATGCGGATTCTCGACGATCGCCCTTGGGGACGGGGTCATTGATATAAAGGGTGTTTGCGATGTTCTCGCCAACGCCAATATCGAAAACTGCACCCTCGAGATCATAGGAAGCGAGGACATCCTGAAAAAGAGCGTCAAGTATCTGAGGGAATGCGGCCTGTAAGGAATCGGATCAGGTTAATTTACTTGAGTATTGAACGGAGCTTGTTTTTATGAATACCATTCGATTCCTTCTTTGCGGTTTGACGGCTTTAACCTCGATTGGATTTTCGTCAACAATCGTTACAAGCCCCGGCAATACGCTTTCGGTTGCTTTCACTCTTGAAGACGGCCAGCCGAACTGGCGCCTGAGTTTCAGCGGCAAACAGTACATTAACGCCTCCCGACTGGGCCTGGAGATTTCGCCCAATCCGCTTGGTCCGCTGGAAACGGTTAGCCAAAAGCAACGCACAGTAAGGGAAACGGTCAAAACGGTCTGGGGAAAATTCAGCAGCTATGACAATCATTTCACGGATACTCTATGGACGTTAAGAGAAACCGCCGGACTAAAACGCACTATCGAGATTAATGCACGACTCTACGACTCCGGCATCGGAATCCGCTATCGATTTCCTTACGACGGCGGCTGGGAAGATGAAATTGTTTTGACCGGCGACAGAACCGAGTTTTGTTTTGCCGATGACTATACCGGCTTTTCTTACAGACGCGAACGGGACCCGCTCGGCCCCCAACCCTTGAGCAAATTCGGCGACTGCCTGCTGCCCCTGACGATCAAGTGCAGCCCGAACGCCTATATGGCGGTTCTCGAAGCGGCCGTCTTTAACGAGGCGCCCTTGTTACTGAAACGCTCCGAATCATCCAGGACCGCCTTTGTCGCCGGATTTGCGATATCTACAATCCAACGCGACAAAGCTACTTCATGGAGAACTGTACTTGTCGGCAAAACGCCGGGAGACCTGCTCGTTTCCCCCGTAATTTACTGCCTGAACCCGGCGTGTATGATCAAGGATCCGAGTTGGATTCGTCCAGGCCTTGCGTTTTGGGACTGGAGAGCATGGGGAGCAGAGACGCAGGACGGCTTTACTTACGCCCTGGACATGGCCAGTTGGAGGCGTTTCATCGACTTCGCTTCAAAGAACAATATTCGTTACCTCGTGCTCGACGCCAACTGGTACGGTCCGGAGTCCGACAAAAACTCCGACCCCCGAACCAGCAGAGACCATCTGGTAATCCAGCCCAACCCCAACAGACCGAATCTCAAACGTATCCCGGCGCCGAAAGACTGGAAAGATCCGATTGACGTCCCTGAGATCATTAAATACGGAAAAGACCGCAACGTCGGACTTATACTGTATTTCAACGACATCGCAAGGCTCAATTATCCGTTTGAGGAAACCCTTGCTCTATATCAAAAGTGGGGTGCAGCAGGGATAAAATACGGTTTCATGAAAGGACGTGATCGGCAAAAAGTTCTCGATACGCGAAAGATTGTCGAACTTTGCGCCAAGTACGAGTTGTTGTGTGATTTCCACGACGGACCCGTTCCGCCCTCAGGCGACCGAAGGACCTGGCCGAACTATGTGGTAAGGGAATTTTGTCATTCCCAGTCCGACGCCATGAGAGTTTTCAGTCCGACCGGTTTTTGTGAGCAGGTCTTTGTAAACATGCTTGCAGGCCCGCTCGACATGTGTAACGGAATGTACACCCTCGAAAATCCAGCCGCAGACAGGCCAAAGATTTTCAAGAACATCGACACAACCGTCGTCGCCGAAACCGCTCGAACCATGATCACGTTTTCAGGCCTGTCGATATTACCCGACTGCCCAGAGGCCTACCAGGCCAAGGCCGATCTGTTCGACTTTTTGACAAGGCTGCCCATGGACTGGGACGAAACGAAAATTCTCCACAGCAGCATCGGCGAATATATAACGACTGCACGGAGAAAGGGAAACAACTGGTATATAGCTTCGGCGACGAACGAACAGAGCCGCAAACTGGAAATCAAACTTGACTTTTTGAGGCCACGCCGCAAGTATTCAGCAATCCTTTACGAAGATGCCGCCGATGCCCATTTCAAAACCAACAGGGAAGCCTACACAGTCAGAAAAACGACCGTAACCGCCGACGACACCGTCACAGCCGTCATGGCCGCAGGCGGGGGACATTGCATATACCTCGAAATGCAATAGCCGCGTGAAAATGCATTTCATGGAAAGCGCCTGGACAATCTTGACGACAAGTCAGGTCAGGAAGTTCCAGACTTCGTTTGTGGCGTAGCTTTGTAGTGCTTCGAGGCGTTGGATGGTATCGAAGTTATCGTCTTTCGCCAGCACCTTCGGGCGGGGCCAGACGAAGGCGGTTTCGACGAGCAGCTTTCGCTGTTCGCGAAGGAACGATTCGATGCGTATTTCAATCGACCGCGGCTCTTCGTCTCCGACGGCATGGGGAGGTATCATCAGGCGTATTCCGCCGCCTGCGACGGGGCGTGAGCCGAGGCGTTTGAAATCCTCCGGCGACTGGCGCAGTCGCGTCTCCCAGAGATACTTGAACGCGTGCTCTTGCGAACTGTAAAGGTGGTGGATTCTGGCTGTCGAACGGATGATCTGGTGTTGCTCGGCGGGCCAGACCTGTCGATAGGCGTCGGTTGCGGCCATAGCATCGCGGCCGAACATGTCGAGATCGCAGGATGGATTGCTGGCGACGATCTGAATGCTGCGGACCTGCGGCGCCGCCGAATCGAGCTTGATCTGAAGGTTCGACGGCTCCTGACGCAGCAGCATAAAGCTCTTGGGGCGGATATTCGTCTGCGTAAACTCCAGGCCGTGGTCCAGCAGGGCCTTCTGGAAGTCGACCGCCCTGGACTGCTCGACGGTCAGCCCGCCTGCTAATACATAGCTGACCATAAAGTGTACGCTGGTTCTGGAATCCCGGTTTAATGCATCCATCTTTGTCTCCTGTTGGGGTTGGCAAAGGTATTGTATGCAGCAGGGTCCAAAAACACAAAGATAAAAATCCCCCCGGCAAAAAAGGCCCATAATAATGCCGCGGGACACCCAGCCCGTGCACGTACCAATGCGTTTTTGTAACCGGTGGTTAAGTGCCCCCTGGTATATGACGATGATCAGTCTGAGTTTAATGAAGAATAATCCCTGTAATCGGCGTGATGTGATTATGTTTGACCGACTCAAACGAAAGAAAAAGTTCAGGCGCAACTGGAAGGTGAGAGAGTACTCCATCGACGTATATCCCAGCAGCAGAAGCTGTATCAGGCGGGACATGAGTCACGTTCGGCCGCAGCAACTGCCTCCGTTGATGGTCCGAAAAGCCGCCTGGCGACGATAAAAGCGATACCACCAAATCGTACCGAAAAAAGGCCTGTCCGAACAAACGGACGGGCCTTTTTTTGTTCGACCGTTTGCCGGCGACAATTTAAATCACTGCTTTGTATCTCGTACTCTTTCAAGACGGATTGTGTGACTTGTCATTCCCGCGAAAGCGGGAATCCAGAGATGACAATCGAAGATTGTCATCTCCCGTCGCCAACAATTTGAAAGTTGACAGGCTACTGGTTCGGCATGCTCATGATCCCAGCACCGCGGCAAGCGCTTCGGCAAGATCGGGATGTTTGAACTCAAATCCGGCGTCGAGCAGTTTTTGCGGGACGGCCCGGTTGCTGAAAAGGAGCAGCTCGCGCCCCATGTCGCCGAAGATCAGCTTCAGGACGAATTCGGGAACGCGAAAAAAACATCCGCGGTGAAGCGTTCGGGCAAGGGCTCGGGAAAACTCCCTGTTGGTCACCGTTTGAGGCGATACGACATTGACGGGCCCGGCGATGGTGTCGTTTTCAAGAGCAAACATGATCACTGAGACCACATCGTCTATCGACACCCAGGGCATGTACTGTTTGCCGCCGCCTAACGGCCCGCCCAGGTTGAGTTTGAAGGCAGGCAGCATCTTAGACAATGCGCCGCCGTCCTTGCTCAGCACCATGCCGAACCGTGTTTGAACGGTGCGGACGCCGAACTCTCCGGCCTTACGACACGCAGCCTCCCAGTCGCAGGCGACCTTTGTCAAGAATCCTTCTCCCGCCGGGGCTTCTTCCGTAAGCAGCGTCTCGCCCCGATCGCCGTAATACCCCACCCCGGAAGCAGAGATAAACACCTTGGGGCGGCTGTCCATCCCGGCGATATATTCACAAAGAAGCCGCGAGCCTTTGACGCGGCTGTCATAGATGCGTTTTCGCTTGGCAGCCGTCCACCTGCCCGCAATGCTCTCACCCGCCAGATGAATAACCGCATCGCATCCGCCAAGCTTCGACTTGTCGATAGACCCCTCCATCGGATCCCACAGGATCTCATCCGCCCCGGCCTGTCGCGGAGGGCGAATCAGCCGATACACCTCATGCCCCGCCCCCCTGAGAGCATCGGCCACAACAGAGCCAATCAACCCCGTCGATCCCGTCACCAATGTAATCATCTCAAAGTCCCCTCAAGGA
>JAGHBX010000649.1 GCA_021160785.1 Planctomycetota bacterium
GTATAGAGCCTGTGGATGCTGCTTTTGCCAATCCTGACGTCTACCGCTTTCTGCAACTACAAAGCTCGACTGTTATGCTTCACGGCATTTCGACCGAATCAGACAAACGGGAGCGTTTGAATTCTGCAGGTGTTTGGCCCATTGAATGATGAAACACCCGTGTAAAGTATTGTACGTTCGCATGTCCAGATTCCCGGGCGACCCTTTTTATTGGCATATTGGTCGAGGATAACAACTCTTTAGCTCGAGCAATCTGAACGCGTCTAATCTCTTCATGGATGGTCGAACCCGTGACCTTCTTAACACGGAACTGGAGTGTTGTGCGGGGGATATTCACATGATTCACGACATCCATAACACTGATAGGGCAACAGGCGTTGCTTCGGATAAAGTGAATCGCCCGCACAACTTCCATGTCGTCAGTGGCCAGCACATCTGTCGAGCGACGTGCGACGATCCCCAATGGTTCAATCTCCGGAAGTTGCTTTGGTAGTGACTTGCCCGCCATTAATCGATCCAGAAGGATGGCGGCCTCGTATCCCGTTCGTTCGCAATTGAGGTCGATGCTCGTTAGCGGTGGAATGGACAAGCCACATGCATATTCATCATTCTCACAACCGACAACGGCTACCTGATCGGGTACGGAAAGTCCGGCTCGTCGGCAGGCATCAAGAACCTGGAGACCACAATCATCGTTTACGGCCAGAATGCCCACAGGTTTAGGGAGTGACAGGAGCCATTTCACTATGCGTTCCTGCTCCTTCTCCCAGGAATAAGACCGCGAGCCTCCACGGCGCATAATGAATCGGCCGCAGCTTTTTGCATCTTCCTCAATACATCTTTTGAAGGATTCCTCACGCACATCAAATCCTCGATGGTAGCCCCGTCGGTATAAGCAAAGACCGAAGTGCCTGAAGCCTCGTTCCAGAAGATGCCGGGATGCGAGACTGGCTACGGCTTTGTTGTCTGCTCCGATGAACGGAAAAGGAAGATGAGGGAGCGTGCTGCGCAGATTGACCACGGGAACACCGACTTCGGCGACCATGTTTGCTGTCTGCATGTTCTCGATTCGTGCGATGATACCATCGCCGTTCCATTTTTTGAGCCATGGCGGCGGTTTATCACCGAGGCCTTGAGGCTGGAAATAGGTAGACCAATTCCCTCGTTGCCGATTGTAGCTGGCGATTCCTCGTATCACCCCACGGCCATAGGCCCGTGCTGTTTCGACCAGGATGGCTACATGACGCATATTGACTCCATGATTATTCTCGTGGCTAAACCTTTGTCTATAAGTATAAAGATTTTATCATTTTTTGCAAAGGATTTCTTTTCGAAGTGAACGCCGTCATCTGTATAATGAATTTGGAATAGACGGAGAAGAGCTTTGAACGAACGCCATTAGGAATATCAGATTTGGAATTGCTTGGATTGGACATTGTTATATGGATTATTCTGGTCATTTACCTGGCTGGAATGCTCCTGTTGGGGTGGTGGAGCAAACGCGATGCGCATAGTCAGGAAGGATTCCTGCTGGGGAATCGTCGGTTTGGTTCATTAATGATGATTATGCACTCATTTGGCGCCGGTACTCATCCCGGGGCCCCGGCGGGGGTGATCAGTAAGACGGTATCCAGCGGCGCCTCGGGTATTTGGGTTTCGTGGATGTGGATGTTCGGTACGCCGTTTTACTGGCTGATTGCCCCCCTCATCCGGCGGATGCGAATGCTCACCATGGCCGATTATTTTGAACAACGCTTCAGTCGTCTTGCCAGTTTATTTTACGTATCGATCGCTGTAGTTGGAATGACTGTGATGCTGGCCAGTGTGCTGTTGGCGACAACGCGCACGGTACAGGGGATTATGGGCAAGACCGGCCCCGCCGAAGCCGATGCCTGGTTTTTTGGAATTCTGCTGGTCATTACCGTTGTATTTATTGTCTATAGCTATTGGGGCGGTATTGTCGCTGCCATTCGCACTGATATGATTCAGGGTCTGATGATTATCGCCTTGTCCTTCATTGCCATCCCGGCGGCTCTGAAAATGGAGCAGGTGGGGGGATTCCATAATGTGCGACAGACCTTATCGGAGACAAATTCAGCCTATCTGCAATTATTCGATAAGCAACAATTCAATTGGATTACAGTTTTATTACTCAGTATCAATGCTCCGTTGAGCATGATGGCCATGCCGCATCTGATGAGTGTATGCGGGGCCGGCAAGACGGAATGGGAAGGTCGGGTTGGTTTTACCTACGGTAACATTTTGAAACGTGTTTGCACCATCGGATGGTCCGTTCTGGGGCTGTGCTGGCTGGCTTATCTGATCAATTCTCAATCAGAAATTCATCCCGATGCGGCCTTTGGCGACTTGATACGTGGACTGCTGTCTCCGTTTCTCCAGGGGATCATGCTGGCATGCGTCATGGCCGCGGCGATGTCTTCGGGCGATGCAGTCCAAGTCACCTTGGGCGGTCTGATTTCGCAGAATATATACCGGGTGTATTTCAATCCCTCGGCAAGTGAAAATCAACTGGTAAAAGTCACTCGTCACACGGGATTGATTGTTGCATTTATCGCCGTCGGGATCGCGATATTAATGCGGAGCAATATTGTCAAGGCCATTCTGGATTACCTTAATATACTGAGCCTGATCGGGATATCCGTCGGAATGGGCATCGTTTGGCGTCGCATGAATACCGGGGGCGTACTCTGTAGTGCGATACTGGCGGTAATTACTTTTGTAATCACAAGGTATGTATTGGGTTGTCCGCGGGAAGTGGTCACGGGTTTGCCATTGCTTGCCGGAGTATCCGGCGGGATCATTGGCAGTTACCTGACTCGGCCGCCATCCAGGGATCAGGTGGATGCGTTTTTTACGAAGATTTATGTTCCCATTGGACAGGAAGACAAATTGAATCAACCTTTGTCAGAGGTTGTTCCCGAAAGCCAGCGTCTTTTCACCCGGGCCGGTCTTTTTATCGTCAAACCATCCCGGCAGTCATGGATAGGGTTTTTGGTGACACTGGCAATTTCGGTGGGCGCTGTTTTATTTATGGTTTTGCTGCTTAAGGGATAATATCGGGATGGATAAGAAAATTCGAAAAGTAAATGAAATTCCCGCGAGTGTGGGATTGATTGGTGTCGGCCTGGTGGGGACGGCGCTTGCAGATCGCTTTCTGGCAAATGACATAACTGTTATTGGTTATGACATCGATGACGACCGGCTTGACAATTTAGAGCGGATGGGTGGCTGTCGTGCAGATAATCCCGGTGAGATAGCGCAAAGTGTTTCTCATGTTGTGTTGTCATTACCCGATACATCCATCGTGAAGAAGGTGATCGAAGGACCTGATGGGATCCTTGGTTCCCAAAAGAAACCTGCATATATAATTGATACAACCACAGGTGACCCGGAAGAAACTATTGAGTTAAGCCAACGATTAGCGAACCGGAACATCTCTTTTTTAGATGCCACTATCTGCGGGGCCAGTAGCCAGATTCAAAAAGGTGAAGGTGTATTTATGGTGGGTGGAGAATCGGCAGCTTATGAAGAATGCAGCAGTTTACTGCACTTGCTGGCCAAGCAGGTGTTTTATGTGGGGTCTCCGGGGAGCGGTTCAAAAGCGAAATTGGCGACTAATTTGGTATTGGGATTGAACCGGCTGGTTCTTGCTGAAGGTATGGTCTTTGCCGAGAAACTCGGACTTCCGCTCGATACATTCTTGAAACTTCTTAAGGTCAGTCCCGCCTATTCGGTTGCTGTGGATGTTAAAGGCGAAAAAATGCTAAAAAGTGACTTTAATCCGGCCTCGAGGGTCCATCAACACCACAAGGATGTATCGCTCATTCTGAAATATGCCAGATTGCAGCATCAGGATATGCCTCTGTCTCAGGTCCATTACGACATATTGGGAAAAGCCATCGAAGCCGGCGACCGTGATCTTGATTCCTGCGCTGTCATAAAGGAAGTCAGGCGCAGGACGATCAAGGACATAAATCCGAAACGATCGAAACGAAGGAGTAGTTATGAAAAGGCTTAGCATTACGTCACGATGTTCTTTTCTGAAACATGTGGCCGTCTCGCGAGATAAGAGAAGAAAGGAAACTTGTCTTATGAAAAGGCTCATTCTTGTCTTAGCGATTCTTTTGGTCGGAGCCCAGTCCTGGGCCAATCCAAAGGTGACCTTTGTCGAAGGCAAGGACAAGGTTGATGTCATGATCGGTTCCCAGCGTGTTGCGAGATATGTTTTCGACAGCAGCCTTCCCAAGCCCTCACTGGTCAATGTCGCCACGCTGTCCGGTAGGGAGATTACACGCCGCTGGCCGCTGACCGAACTGGCGGGCGGCAGCATGGACCACGAGCACCACGTCGGTGTCTTCTTCTGCGTCGACGGCGTCAACGGTACGAACTTCTGGAACTACTATAGAAACCCCGATGGCAAAGAACCGAAGATCCGCCATGTGCGATTCGACAAGATCGAGAGCAGTGATAAGCACGACGATGGCAAGGGTGTTCTGAAAGCGACGTCGCACTGGATCGACAAGCACGGCGAATTCCTGCTGAAAGAAAAACGTACCATGACCTTCAGCGGCGGACCGTCCAAGGACACCTGCGTTATCGAGCTGGAAATCGATCTGACCGCTCAAACCAAGGTCGTCTTCGAGGATATCGAAGAGGGCGTGCTGGGTATTCGCCTGAGTGACTATCTGCGTGAGACGGACAATGGTGTTCGACCGAAGAAGGGCGCATCGCTGCCGCAGGAGCAGGTCAAGGGCACGGGGCGCTATTTCAGCAGCACCGGAATGGAGATGGCTCGCAACATCTGGGGCAAGCGTCATCGTTGGGTCGCGCTTCAGGGGATTCGCGGCGGCAAAGTGGCGGGGATCGCGGTGTTCGATCATCCGGACAGCATAAACCATCCGACATACTGGCACGTTCGCAAGTACGGATTGCTGTCGGTCAATCCGCTGGGGCAGGGCGATTTTCAGCGGCAGCAGCCGGATCGGAAGAAGCCGGTCAAGCCGTTCAGGTTGACGCTCAAAAAGGGACAGACGGCCCATTTTCGGTTTATGATCGTGCTCTTTGACGGCGTTCACGATGAGGCCGACGTCGAGGGTTGGTACCGCCGATACGCGAAGTAGACGAGGGGCTGGTGTTTGCCAGGGCCCACTCATCTGGTAATTACAACAATAAACGATAATAGTTTTTGATACGGAGGTTTGACATGAAGAATTTATCACGCAGAGAATTTGTTGCCGGTGCGATGGCTGTCGGAGCGGCGGGACTGCTGCCGAGTAGTCGGGTGCTGGGAGCCAATAATGATATTCGCGTTGCGATCATCGGTCTTGGCAACAAAGGCCGCGGCCACCTTAGGAATTTCGCTAAAATAAATGGTGTTCGCATCGCCGGGTTGTGCGATGTCGATCCCAGGCGGCTGGACGAACGAGGCAAGGATTTCAAGGGCAAAGGCGTGTTCTTTACGACGGATGCACGGAAGATCATCGCGCGTAAGGATATCGACGCCGTTGTTATCGCCACGTGCGATCACTGGCATGCGCTGCTGGCGATCTGGGCGTGTCAGGCGGGCAAGGATGTGTATGTCGAAAAGCCTGTCAGCCACAATATTCTCGAAGGGCGAAAGATGATTGCCGCGGCGAAGAAGTATGGTCGCATCATGCAGGCGGGCCTGCAGTATCGCAGCGATGAGGGGCTGGCTGAGGCGGCCGAGTATATTCAGAGCGGCAAGCTCGGTAAGCTTGTTTGTGCGCGTGTGCCGTGGTTTGAGTTGCGTCCCGGCATTGGCAAGAAGGATCCGTACACTCCGGACTGGCTGGATTACGATATGTACTGCGGACCGGGTGAACTCAAGCCGCTGCGCCGTAACGAACTGCATTACGACTGGCACTGGATGTGGAACACCGGCACGGGCGATCTGGGCAACAGCAGTGTCCACGCGTTCGATATCTGTCGGATGATGATGGGCTATAATTCGCTGCCGCCGCGGGCGATCTGTGTCGGCGGACGATTCGGCGTCGGGGATGTGGGTGATACACCCAATACGCAGTTGACGCTGCTGGATTATGAGGCGCCGATTGTGATTGAGAATCGCAACCTGGGCGACAAGAAGGGCTCGCGGAATCTCGATCATGTGCGCGGCGTGCGCGAAGGGATAATTCTCACTTGCGAGGGCGGCTACTTCGCGGGTCTGCGTGCGGGCGGCTGGATGTACGATAACAACGGTAAGAAGGTCAAGCAGTTTGTCGGAGGCGGTGGGGGCAATCATACGTCGAACTTCATCGAGGCGGTTCGCAAACGCGATGCTTCGATCCTCAAGTCGCCGATCGAAGAGGGGCATCTCTCGTCAGCGTGCTGCCATCTGGGTAATCTCTCGTATCGTCTGGGTGCGCCGGCGACGCCGGATCGAATCAAGGCGGCGATCAAGAGCAGTGATCTGGCGGGTGAGGTTTTCGACAGCATCGCCAAACATCTCAAGGCCAACAAGGTCGATCTGCGTAAGAACGCCGCCATGGTCGGCCCGCTGATGACGGTGGATCCGGCGAGTGAGGAGATCACGCAAGTCCAGGGCGGGCCAGCGTCGCTGGCTGCAGCGAAGAAACTCGCCCACGGCACGTATCGTAAACCGTATGTAATGCCGAAAGAGGTGTAAGCAATGAAGTCAACCGTGGCCTAAAAGGACTACTTTGACGTGTTGAAGCAGATTCAGGAAGACAAGAAAGAAAGGGGACAGGAGTGCAGAACTCATCTCAAGGCAGATCCAGTCTCAGGCCGGATACAACAAGCCAGGACAGGCCCAAGGTGCTGGTGGTAATCGGTGATGGTGCCGAAGTCATGGATACTCTGTTTCCCTTTTTTCGTTTGGGTGAGGATTTTCAGGTCGCAGGGTACAAATATTAATCGGGTGCTCGCTTAATATGGTGTACATCCATGTCTCATTACATAGCTCCAGAACTGTTGCCATCGGCCCTTGGTTAGCTTCAACGCTCGCAAGGCAAGAACGCAAC
>JAGHBX010000122.1 GCA_021160785.1 Planctomycetota bacterium
ATCTCAGGGTGCTTTCAAGCCAGCGTGGCACCGATATTGGTTTGAGCAGGACTACATCCTGCAGGGCGCCTAACGGACAGACGGCGGCGCAAAAGACCCTGCCGACAAAAAGTGCAAAGATCAGCGGAAGCAGGAAGAAGGCGATCGCAGTCGGCGGGATCGCGTAGCTGCTGTCAAAGATCGTCAGCACCACGTTCTGGATTGCGCCGATGGAGCAGATGCAGCCTTTGCGGTAGAAGCCGAAATAGAGCGCCGAAAAGATCATCAGCACAAAGAGCCCTCGGCGCGATCGTTTTGTGTAAGTAAGCCACGTCGCCAGGGCAAGGGCCGCCAACAGCACGACTACATCGGCGTACTCGCGAAAATCGCTTCGCGGCGGCGGTGTGGTTGTTTCGGGAAACTCGTAGCCCGTTTCAAAATCAGGCGGTGGAAATCGCTCGACAGCAAAGGCGTTTGCGCACAGACCCAGCAGGCATATTATCAATATTGCGATATGACCGAAACGTATCATTCCTTGGTGTTCACCTCCCTCAGCAGATACGGCTTGTCGGCGGGCACGCGTTTGAACGCTCCGGAGGGGCAGGCGGCGGCGATTGAACACTCGTTGCAATTGAGGCAGCGGTCGTGGCGTACCTGCAGAAAAAGCGACCCGTTGCCGAAAACGGCGCAGGCCTTGACGCATTTGGCGCAGCCGATGCACAGTTCTTCGTCGATGTTGTATTCGTAATACGGGTCTTCGATGAAGTTGCGCTGGATCGCACCCGTCGGGCAAAGTTCGTTTTCGGCGCCGGTGTTTATCTCCCTGGGTTCGGGCACGAGGTAGCCGAAGCACAAATCGCAATAGCCGCAAATGGCATAAAGCTGCACGCACTTGACGGCCGACTTTTCCAGCACGCAGTACGTCGCACAGTTGCCGCAGGATGTGCAGACATCCGGGTCGATCTGCCAGACCATCTCCTTGCGGCTTTTTTTGCCGTAGATTGCTCCTCCTGTTGCGGCGAGCCCTGCAAGGCATCCGGCCCAGAGACCTTCCCGCAAAAACTTTCGCCTGTTGACGTTGTTATTCTTGCGGGTCATTGTTCTTCCTCGATTGAGCCTGTCTGGATGAAAGCGCCAGCGGCAGTCCGCACCGTGCAAAGATGGGACAATCGCGGCAGATGTTTCGATTAATGCACTTGCCGTCGTAGAGCAGGCGTTTGCGTTTGGCAACGGCGGCGGCGCCTCCAACGGCGAGCAGACCGGCACCAGCATACCGCAGGGCTGCGGTAAACATGTGTCTTCTGTTATGGATTTTTTGAGGATTTTTCTGCATCACATTTCCTTGGGATCGAATATCCTGACCATATTTTTATGTGTGTCGAGTACGTAAACCGTACCTTTTGAGTCCGCGGCTACGTCGAATCCGCCGAACCGACACTGTTTGGGAGACTGACATATATCCAAGGCCAGATCGGGAGTTAGTTGCCGGGGGCCGGCGACCACTCCCTTGAATCTGCCGTCGTGGTCGTAGATTTTGACTCGATTCAGGCCTTTTTCACAGGTAACAAAGTCATCATTGGGCAGGAGAGCTATATTGGCGGGGTTGCAACATCCACAGAAACCTTCTACGCCCACGGAAGGTTTGCCCCAACTGAATTCGAAATCGCCGTCAAAGGTATATGTTTCAACTCGCAGGCGTCCGGGATTAACCACCCTGAGCATGCCGTCTCTGGGAACAGCCACATCAAAATAAGCACTTGGAACCACAAAGCCCGGAACATTTCTTTCGGTGTCCTTCTCTCCGATTCGATTGAGTTGGGCGCCTGTCTTGTCATAACGAATAACAATCTGATTGCTTGCATCGGCGACGAAGACGTCGCCTTCCTTTGACAAGGCTATGCTCGTCAGGACCGCCGAATCGCCGGGGCTTTTCCAGGGGGATGTGCGCTTTGTATCGCTGTTGTAAACTTCGACATGATCGCCCAGGCCCATATAGATGAGACCATCGGCAGCAACGGCAAGGCAGCGGGGCTCGCCCGCAGCGGCTATCGTCTCGGACAGGCCGCCGGTATTGTCAAACACCTTTATCGCCTTGTCGCCGGCAACATATATCCTGCCCGCCGAATCGACGGCAATTGCTCTTGCCTTTTCAAAGCCGGTGGCGATCGGCTCGGCAGATTCGTCGTACATGATAAGGTCCGGGTCGAAAGCGGCGAGCTTTTCGATGTCGTAGGCGAAATCGGTGCTTAGGCCGCTGCCCCTTGTTCCGGTTGGGCGCATCGTTGCAAGGCAGTAGACCGCCACACCCACCGCGGCGGCGATAACAACGCCTATCAGGATATCGGTTCTTGTCGCACCTGCACTTCTTTTCATGGCTATACTCCCGACTTATACTATCGGATTAGTGAGCGCGGTGGGCTAAGAGCCCACCCTACAACTACAACTTTGCTCAGAGCTTAATTGTACCTTAATTTCCGCGGCGATGCAATAATCGGATATCAGCGAGCACTTATATCGAGACAGACCATACGTTTCAAATCCCTTAAAATCAGCCTCCCCGATACAATCGCCATCGGCCCCCATGATTCGGGTCCTTCGAGGACCTTGGCTCGGTCGAGTTCGGTGTATCCGTTCGGCGACGCTGCGACGATTCGCAACAGGCCGTCGTTATCCATGGCGTAAATCATGTCGTCGGCGATAGCATAAGGACCATGGCCGAACTTGTTGGTGCTGGTGCTGCTCCACAGCATATTGCCCTGAAGGTCAAGACACGCCAACTGCACCTTCCTGTCCATGCCGACGCCATATATATGACCGTTGTAGAATATGGGCGTTTGCTGCATCGAGCCGAACACCTTGGTGTCGTGAAGAAACTCTGATTTCACAGCAATTCTTCCATCCTCGGCAGTGAGCTTCAGCATCGTAGAGCCTAAGTCGTACTGCCCGTAACCCGCCATCAGGAATATCCTGTCGGGACCGATGACGACCGGGCAGGGAGCGCTTATCTGCATATGCCAGTCGGTGTACTTCCACAATACGGCGCCATCGACGGCGGAAACACCGACAACACCGCCGTCTGCGGAGTAGATGTAGAATCGCTTGCCGTCAAACTCCATGGGTACTATCGAGGAATGTGTCATCGCCCACTTGTCGGGGTTTGGCGTCTTCCAGACAATTTCTTCGGTCTCGCAATCGATTGCCATCATGAGTACTTCGTCACCGGCAGGGGCGATTATCGCCTTGCCGTCGTCAATCAGAGGGCACTGGGAGGTGTACCACTGCGGCACTTTTGTGCCGAATTCGCGGACGAGGTTGTACATCCAGCGAAACTCGCCGGTTGTAGAATCCAGACAGGTGACGTGGCATTTGGGTCCGACGGTGACAATATACTTTTCGGTGACCGCGGGCATTGTTCGGCTCTTGCCGTGCCACTCCTTGATCTTGACTGGATAGGAGTACCGCCAGATGTCCTTGCCGTCATCCAGCGACAGGCATCGAACGACATCTGCTTTGTTGGCGTTGTCATAGTCGAGCAGATAGACCCGTCCGGCAAAGACCGCGGCGCCGGCAAAACCTGCACCCACCTCTATAGACCAGATCACGGGCGGGCCTTCCTGGGGCCAGGAGCGTGCGAGGGCGACATCGCTTTTGCTAATGCAATCGAAATCGGCACCTCTGAAACGCGGCCATGTTTCGGTAATGGTCGAAGGCTTGCCGTCGAATGTCGTAAGCTGCCCGGCAATTTTGACCGGGCCGGTATCTTCGGCGGTTGTTGCGGGCCTTTTGTCGCCGCCGGGGAGCCTGGGGTCGAACTTGACATCGGTCCACAGCCAGTCAAACAGCAGGACGACGGCGAGAACTCCTACCGCCGCCGGTATCAGTTTTTCAGGTGCAGGTATCTTCATTGGCTCGATCGGACAGAGTGAACGTCATTCATTTCGGATGGCGTCCAGCAGGTTGCCTTTCATTGTCATTGTGCTTGCCAGGCATATCCAGACGACGGCATTGATCGCAATGCCGGCGATTATAACGGATAACATGGTATATGGCAAGTCGGCGCCGGGCGAGGTGATGGCAGGTGTAATCGAAACCAATGCCGAGACTACGCCCACAGCCAGACCCGCGACGACGAGCAGCAGGTGTTCATACAGAACCATCCTCTTTAGCGTGCTCGTAGTGAAACCTACGGCACGGAGCATGCCGAGTTCGCCCCTCCTCTCGAAAACGTTCAGGAGCACCACCAGTGCAAGACCGACGCTGCCGAGAACAAGACCTAAACCACCTAACACCTGGAACATGGAAAGGTAGGTGTTCTGGACGGCATTGAGATCGTTTATCCGCTCGGCTGTGGGCGTCAGTTCCATGCCAAAGTCGCTCAGTCCACGCCCAATCGCCGTCTCGACGGCGGCGGTGCTGTCTTTGTCGGCGTCGATGAGGAAGGTCGCAAAACCCGCCTGGGAAGGGAACCGTTCGATGAATTTGTCGGCGGCTATGACGAGTGATCCCTGCAGGACTGAATTCTGCAGCCCTCCCACCAGGCGCAGTTTGAATGTGCGCCCCCGCTCGTCGGTATATTCGATATCCTTGCCGACGCTCGTTCCCAGGAGCCACTTGATCATTTCGTCGTCACCGACCGCCGGCACGATATCAACGCCAAAGTCTTTGTTTAACAGTTGCCAGCCGTCGGCGAGATCTGTGCTGTCGAAGGTTTCGATGAATTTGAATCGCGACTGCAACTGTTGCGGCTCGACACCGAGCAGTCGCGGCCGTTGCGCCCGGTTGAGGTTGAGGCAATTAGCGTTATCCCCCTGGCGCAGGCGGAGTTGAACCACGTGCAGATCCTTAAGAACATTCTCGTCCAGCCCCAACGCCTTTCGTCCATCGGGGCTGCTTAAATCGTGCAGGACCGGCACCGCCGATTCACCGAGAAATGCGAAACCGCCTGTTCCGGAATCACTCTTGTGGGGGTCGGTTATGGGACGTTGGCGAAAAGCGCCTATCGAGATGACAAGAAAACAGCCACAGGCGAGCAGCGCAACCACCGCCATGCTTCGCCCGCTTCGCCGCGTGGTGTTTCGCAGGGCCAACTGTCCGACGGACCTCAGTCCTCGACCGCCGCGTCCGACAAGAAATCTCAGCATGGCGTAGACGATTGCAAGCCCGGCGGTCAGGAGCAATGCCCCCGAGCCGAAGAATGCACCGCTTGCCGACTGGGCCGGCCCTTTGCTGAAAACGTACAGTATAATCACCGCGGCCAATATGCATACACCGGCAAGACACAACGCCCATTTGCCCCTGGACGCCGACGCCCGCGCGCCAAACTGCTCTTGCAGATTTCCCGCCAGGGCCTGGCTCGCCGGGCGGCGCAACTGCCTGCCTAACGTCAGCAGGATTGCAAGCACCGAAACGATGACGCCGGCGCAAATGCCCGTCAGCAGCGCTATGGGAGAGGCATAAAAGCCAATGACCGAGCCGCCGACAACAGACTTCCAGACAGTCGAGAGCCCCCACAGCATGGCCGCCGTATACAACAGCGCACAGATCGCACCGGCCGCTGCGCCGCCGGCGGCGATTGTTATTCCTTCGAGCAGATAGAACCGGCGTATCAGTTTGCGGGTAAAGCCCACCGCCACCAGCAGGCCCGACTGGCCGCTGCGTCTTTCGACGCCGAAGACGAATACCAGCCCGAGCAGAATCACCGCCGAGGCGATGAGGAACATGCTCAGCCCGAGAAAAAGCGAGCCAATGTCGGTCGCCTTTGCGGTTGCTCGTTTGGCCATCTGTCGAACGGGCTGGAAGAACAACCCCACCGAAGCGGGATCGGCAGCCTGCAGGATATTGGATGAAATCTCTTCCGTCGTCCGACCGGCTGCGGCAAAACGCACCGCTGTCAGCTTGCCGAACCGGTTGCCCCACATCCGCTGACCGGCCGCCAGCGTCACAAACGCTTTCGGCACGCCGCGATAGAAATCCCAGTACTCTTCATCCTTATCGCGTATCCTGTCCAGGTCTATTTTGATGCCCGGCTTCCAGTCGCGGCAATCGTCGGCGTCGGCAAGACCGGGAAAGTCCGGCATCAACTGCGCATCGGCGGCGATGCCGGCCATGGGCACAATAGCTCGCACGACAAAGGTATCGGTCTGCTCGGTCAGCCGCCGCATGGGTCCGGCGACATAATAACTCAGCGTAAGCGCGTCGCCGATTTTTGCATTGAGATCTTTGGCGAGCCACTCGTTGATCACAATCTCATCGTCGGCAAAACCCGCCGGTATGACGCCGCCTTTTCGTCCCGGGCTCATTGCCGTTACAAATGAGTAGGGCGTCGAGTTCGGGTCGATCCGCAATTCATTGACGAAGTAAGTAAGCAGCCCCATCTCGTCTGAACCCGCGGCGGTTATCGGCGCGGTCAGCGATTCGTCAATGAAGACCCTTCTGCTGCGGACCTCGATGAAACCCTGCTCGCCTAACAGTCTTACTTCCAGGGCAAAATCGTCTAATTGAGCCTTGGCGGCGATAGCTTTGTCTGCCCGTTCAACCGAAATCTTCTCCGTCTTCGATTGGCCGAGCAGCAGAAGATTGGCGTGCCCGGTATGCTCAGTTTTGTCCGCCAGCCAGTCGAGGGGAACGAAGGCGTTGTAAGGTGATATCTGGTCTGCGCGGAGACTGAATCGACCGAACTGCGATTCGGACGCCACAATCCTGACCGTCAGTCGAAAACCTATCGAAAGGTCTGAGTCCGGCGTCAGCGGCACGTCGCGAGGCATCAGGCCGGGCTTGGCTACCCGCAGCATGACCTCGTCACCGGCTTTAACGTCGAGCCTTGCGGCGAGCGCCTCATTCAATACAACCGACTCGTTGAAATTGGCGCCGAACGGATCGTCGCCGGGTCCTAATTCATAGAATCGCTTGTCAACGCCGAATACCTGCACCCGACCGGTCCGCTTTGTATCGCCGCTGTCGGTTATCAGCCCGCTGAGGTGCATCACGGCGGCAGCAGGCGCGTCGAGTTCATCTGCCAGGTCTTCGGCAAGTGCCGCGCGGAAGAAGCGATTGTCGCCGACCAGCGCCAGTTGCGTCCGGCCCAGGCGAGCCTTGACGATTCGGTTGAGACTGTGGCGAACGGAACCTCCCACCAGGAGCGCACCGGTCAGTATCATCGTGGCGACCATCGCGGCTAAAAAGACGCCGAGATTGGTGCGCCAAAAAAACATGAGGCTTTTTTTTGCAAGCTGCCACAGGGTCATTCGGTATCGGCTCCATTTCGTAACACGCCATCGCTCAGTTGAAATACCCTGCCCATTCGCTCGGCGAGCCTCATCGAATGGGTCACCACGATCAGGGCAAGGCGGTGCTTGAGATTCAACTCGACCAGCAGTTCAATTATATTGTCGGTGGCCTGGCGGTCCAGCGAGCCGGTCGGTTCGTCGGCTAACAGCAGCGCAGGCGTGTTGATCAGCGCCCGCACGACGGCAACGCGCTGGCGCTGCCCGCCGGACAACTCAGCGGGGCGATGCCTCAGATGGTCCTTGAGCCCCACGCTTTCGAGAAGCTGCAGGGCCCTTTCTTCGCACTCCTTGCGCTGATTCCGCCCGCCGGACAATTCGCCGGAGTAATGCTTCAGATGGTCCTTGAGACCCACCTTTTCGAGAAGCTGCCGAGCCCTTTTTTTGCGCTCCTTCGCCGACATTTTCGTATTGGACGCCAGGGTCGGCACCAGCACGTTTTCCAGCACCGTGCACTGGCTGAGCAGATGATGCGACTGAAAAACGAATCCGATCCTGTGATTGCGAATGTGGGCGAGTTCGACTTCGTCCAGGTCGGCAAGGTCGCGCCCCTCAAGCAGCACCTTGCCCGCCGAAGGCTTGTCCATCGCCCCGATGATGTTGAGCAGGGTGCTCTTGCCGCTGCCCGAAGGCCCGACGACGGCAATCGACTCGCCCCACTTCAGATCGAGCGATATGTCCTTTAGAACATCGAGTCGCTCCGATGAACCGGGCGACTCATACGTTTTTGCCACGTTTACAAGTTCGAGCATAATTGTCCTCGTCAACTTAACCGCCTTTGGCGGGATTTTTTGCCACAGTAGGGGCATCCCGGCGCGCCGGGACCGCGCCCCTACCTATTTTACTTATATCGTCAAATATACGGACCATCTGTTCGGCGGTTTTTTGCACATCAAGGGCGTCAAAGATCGCAGCCTTGCCCGCCTGACCCAGACGGTTCAACCGCTCCGTATCCGCCAACAGCGATTCCAGTGTTCCGGCGAGCGTCTTACTATCATTGGGGTTATACAGCACGCAGCCGCCGTCGGTCAACTCTGAAAGCTCATCGAACACGCCGCCTGCAGGCTCCACGGCCGGGACGCCCACAGTAAGGGCTTCGGCTACATAGCGTCCGCAGGCAACCGGTTTTTTCTCGGGTACGCAAAGAACCGAAAGCGTATTCAAAAAGGACCGTTTTGCATGGTCGTCAAAATCGTCAAGAAAATCGACATCGTCGCCCAGGCCGCACGAAGCCAGCCGTCGTTTAAGATCCCGTATGAACGATGCGTCGGCCGCCGTTTTGCCGCCGGCTACCCGCAGCCTTGCCGTTGCAAGGTCTGGATTCTTTTTCAACAGAATGAACGCCTCAACCAGTGTATCCAGACCGCGGTCGGAACACATCCTGGACAGGTAGCCGATCGTGGGCGCCTCCGGCCGCAGCCTGAGTCCTTCGCAGCCGTCCAGCGCGACACCCGTGTACACAACGTCGATCTTGGCGCTGTCAAGCGAAAGTCGCCGTCGCATGACATCGGCATAGTACCTGCTCGACGAAATGAACGCGTCAATATCCGCCGCCCGCTCGTCGACGATCCGCCATGCCTGCGCCGCCCAGGGCTCGCCCAGCCCGTCGAGGAAAGCGTCTTCGTCCTGAAGCAGACACACGATGGGTACGTCAAGGGCTTTCTTTATCGGCGCCGCTAATCCCGCCAGAAGCACATTTGACAGAATCACAATATCCGGGCGGTTCTCGGGCATCCTGAACCAGTCGATGAGCCGCTGGAGTTCCTTGGTCTGTCGCCCGTCGTGAGCTTGCAGCATGGAAACGGTTGTCTCACCCAACAGGCGTGCGCTGGTTATGTGCGCCTTGCGGGCAACCAGGCTCAGGAGCAGCTTCGAGTCAAAGATGCGGTCCAGCCACCGGGGAGTCTTTTGAAAAAACGCATGTCTCTGCTGGAGATAGACGTTGATTCCCCCGAAGAATATCGGCGATTGGGCCGAGTCGTTCGGCTCGACGGAGACGGGCAGATACATCGGCGTCATGAGGACATCATGGCCCAGACGGCGCATCGCCCTGACAAGGGCTACGTCGCGCAGACAATTCTCACAGTAAAAATTGTCGCCGGAGCCCGGCATTAATTGAGCTATTCTCATAAAGCCATGCCTTGTTTATCTTCCGTCAGCCATCCGCACAAACACTGTCCGCTTGCAGCGATAGGAATTTTACCAGAAATACGGGTCGCTTTCAACAGCCTTTGCGTCGGCTATTGACATAATTTTCTTAGGAGAATCGTGTTGACTTTGCGGTCCTTTTTGTAATAATATGATCGAAAGCCCGGCGCATTCGAACTGAAGGATACAAAATGAATCTGGTCGTCAAACAATCGGGCATGCTCGTCAAGGATTTGCGCTTTGCCAGAGGCCCTGTCTACATTGGCAGGCAACTGGAAAGCCAGGTATGCCTGCCCGATCTGGCCGTTTCCCGCGAACACACCGTCATATACGGCGCCGACGACGCCAAGTGGTTCGTCGAAGACCTTAACAGTGCAAATAAGACATATCTTAACAAGAATGCCGTCCACAAATCCGAACTCAAAGACGGCGACGTGCTGCAGATAGCCAACTTCACGATTGAAGTCCAGATGGGCGGCGGGTCCGAGAAGGCCCGCCAGTTGAGCATGACCGATACGATGAGACCGGACGTGCACACGCCCGAGACGATTGTGCGCCGATATGAGGCGAAGGACGCCCCGGCGATCCGGTTTGATGCGGCGCATGCAAAAAGTTACCTGAAGGCGACGTCGGCAATTTTGAACACGTCCGGTCCGGATGAACTGCTGAAGGTTCTCATGACAATCACCGCCGATCAGTTCGGCGCGTTTCACAACTGGATCGGGCTGCGAATCGCAACGACTGGCGAGCTGACCCATATCGCCGGCCACAAGAGCACCGGCCAGGACATTAAACTCGACGAAATGATATTCGGCAAGATGATTACCGACGCCATGAACCGGGCCGAGTATACGCTCATTCCCCTGCTGCCCAAGGACAAGCAATACGAGCGAATCCGTTCGGGATTGATCACACCCGTCGAAAGCGACGCCGGCTGCCACGGCGTAATCTACGTCGACAACGCCGTCGACCGCACGCACTTTAGCCTCACCGACCTCGACTACCTCGTACTCCTGGCAGTACAGGCAGGCGTAATGTTAGGCAAGTTCAAGTAACGCCTCAACTCGGACGCATGTTGAAAGGAATTTGTCAGGGTTTTTCTATTCGATATAGATGTGTTTTGGTGCGTAGAATTAGTGAGCGTTTTGTGATGGCGGCTGAGGCGTAGAAGGCGCCGTTGAGTTGATTCTCTGCGAGTATCTGGAAGGTTCGACCCGGCTTGATTACGGTTGTTTTGCCTTTTTTGTTGAAGCAATATATACGGCCTTCGGCGTGTATCAGGGATGCGCCGTAGCGACCTTCCAGTTTGGCTTGCCATATCTGTTTGCCGGTCTTTGCATCGAGACAGGTCGCCACTCCCTTGTCGCTTACGATGTAGAGCAGATCGCCGACGAGTACGGGCGAAGATTCCAGCGGAACATCGTCGCTGAGCTTCCATGCAACGTGCGTATCGGTCACGTCGCCTTTGCCGCCGGTGCGAACCGCCCATAGCCGTGTCGAGACGCCGCCGCAGTTTACAAACAGCAGGCCGTGTCCCGCCACTATCCGCGAGATCGTGTTGTCGTCTCCGTATACGACGCGCCATATCTCTTTGCCGGTAGCCGGGTCATAGCCCATGACCGCTAACGAGCCGTTGCTGACAAGCTGCGTTTTGCCGTCGACTTCGATCAGGATGGGGGTATGGTAAGCCTTGTAGACTATCCGGTTGAGATTGCTGTAAATCTCTTTCGGGCGGTCGGTTCGCCAGACGGTTTTGCCGGTATTCTTATCGACCGCCGCGATGAACTGGACGTCGATGCCCTCCAGATGGACTATGACCAGGTCATCGAAGATTACCGGCGACGACACCGGGCCCTGAACGTGATTGCAGTGAAGCTCGCGATTGCGCCACAGCACCTTGCCCGTCGCCGTATCCACACAGGCCGTGCCGTATGTCCCGAAATGAACGTAAACACGCCCTTGTTCGATCACTGCCGACGGCGTCGCGTAAGTGTTGAGCGAATTGACGCGCTGCGGATCGGGCTCTTTGAAAACGGCGATGTCATGAATCACCTTGCCCGTCTCAAAATCGATGCACACCGCATACATGGCTTTGCCGTTCTTCTTCGCCGAGGTAAGCCAGATTTGATCGCCCCAGACCACCGGCGTTGAGTAGCCAAAGTCGTGGATCGGAACCTTCCACTTGACATTCTTCGTTTCGCTCCAGTCTAAGGGCAATCCCGTCGAGTCGGAAGGCCCGTCGGCGCCAGGCCCGCGAAAATCGGGCCAGTTGTCCCCGCCCCAGGCAGAACAGGTCGTGCAAACAGCGATGATTAATAAAACGCAGATCTGTCGAGTAGACATAACATGGTTCCTTCATTCAGGTTTAATATCTCTATCCCCTTGTACCCTTCAGGGTAATAAAATTCCGCGTTGAAAATCACAATGCATAATTGTAAAAGTAGTTGCCCACGCATCAACGCGTTTTTTTTAGTAAGGCCGATATTATAGTATTATTGC
>JAGHBX010000461.1 GCA_021160785.1 Planctomycetota bacterium
CTGTCGCATGGGGTTATTTGTGCGTTTTGGGGCCGACAGTTATCGCGACTTGGTCGGCTCAAGCCTCCGGCAGGGCCCGGTCAGCCCGCTTACCATGTGGGCTTCGCGACAACCTGGATATTGACTATTTGTTGCGCCAGAGGCCTTTTTCGGTGGGCAGGCTCCCTTCGGAATTTTCGCTGTGCTGCGGCGGTGGCGGTGGATAGAGATTGAGATTACCCGGTGGTGTAATGGTAACACTCGAGTTTTTGGTACTCGCATTCCAGGTTCGAGTCCTGGCCGGGTAGGTGTTTAGAGTTTAGATTGTATATTTGAGATTGTATATTGAATCGGGTTGCTATAATTTTGGCTGCTGGTCAGAGTAGTCGGATGAATACGAAGTTGCCGAAGGTTCTGCATGAGGTGTGCGGGCGACCTATGTTGGCTTATGTTCTGGATGCCTGTCGCGATGTTGGGGTCGAGAAGATTCTTGTTGTCGTCGGTTACGGCAAGGAGGAGATTGTCGAGCGGTACAAGGACGACGGTGATATTGTCTTTGTCGAGCAGGCCGAGCAGAAGGGTACGGGTCATGCGGTGATGTGCTGCCGTGAGCATCTCGAGGGTTTTGCGGGTCAGACGCTGATATTGTGCGGGGACGGGCCTTTGATTCGCAGCGAGACGCTTGAGACGCTTACCGCCAAGCACGCCTCGGAGATGTCGGCGGCGACGTTGGCGACGACGATCCTGGAGGACCCGACAGGTTACGGCAGGATTATTCGCGACTCGTACGGTAATATCCAGGGTATCGTTGAGGAGAACGACTGCGACGAACGGCAGCGTCGGATTAAGGAAGTGAATCCTGCGTATTACTGTTTCAATACGCCTGTGCTGCTGAATGCGATCGATAAGATAACGCCGAACAATGTGAAGAATGAATATTACCTGACCGATGCGCTGCATATTACGATTGCGTCGGGGCATAAGGTGATTGCGGTGACGGCGGTTGCCGCCGAGGACGCGATGGGTGTGAATGACCGTGCGCAGTTGAGCGAGGCGAGCAAGATCATGCAGGCGCGGATTCAGGAGAAACTGATGAGCAGGGGCGTTACGATTGTCGATCCGCCGAACACGTGGATCGACGCCCGTGCCGAGGTGGGTCAGGACACGGTGATCGAGCCGTTTACGTATATTCACGGTATGGTGAAGATCGGCCGTAACTGTCGTGTGGGTCCGTTTGCTTATGTGCGGGACGAGACGGTGCTTGGCGACGATGTGGTGTTGGGAGTGTTTACGGAGCTGAAGGATACGACGCTGCGTGCGGGTGTTCGTGCTCGTCATCACAGTTATTTGGGGGATGCGGTGATCGGGGAGAATGTGAATATCGGGGCGGGCTCGATTACGGCGAATTTTGACGGTGCGAGCATTGGGCAGACCATGATCGGCAGGGACAGTTATATCGGTCCAGGCGCTGTTTTGATCGCTCCGCTCGAGATGAAGGCCGGTTCTCACGTTCGGCCTGGCATGGTGGTCAGGCAGGAAGACGTAAAGGATTTAGAGAAGAGGAAGACGGGCGGCAATGATTAATCATCCAATGCTTATTTTTGGCGGGACGAGTAATCCGAATTTAGTGAAGGCGATTTGTGCGTACCTCGGCGTCGAGCAGGGTCTTGCGAATGTCGAGCCATTTCCGGATACTGAGAAGCTGATCAAGCTGGAGTCGGATGTTCGGGGCAAGGACTGTTTTGTGGTTCAGCCGACGTGTGCGCCGGTTGACGAGAATCTGATGGAGTTGCTGATATTTCTCGATTGTTTTCGTCGGGCCAGTGCGGCGCGTGTTACTGCGGTGGTTCCTTATTTCGGTTATGCGCGGCAGGACCGCAAGGATGCCGGCCGGGTTCCGATTACGGCGAAGCTTGTTGCGAATCTGATTACGTCTGCGGGCGCCGATCGTGTTCTGGCGATAGATCTTCATGCGGCTCAGTTGCAGGGTTTCTTCGATATTCCGGTGGATCATCTGACGGCCGAGCCGGTTTTTCTGAAGTATTTCAGGGAGAATGTGATTTCGGATTTGGCGGTTCTGGCGCCCGATGCAGGTAATATGAAAACCGCGGCGCATTACGCCAGTGTCCTTGGCGGCGAGCTTGCGATTATTCACAAGCGTCGGATAAACGGCAGTGAGGTGGAATGCGAAGAGATCATCGGCAGTGTGGAGGGCAGGAACATTGTGATGGTCGACGATATTATCTCGACGGCGGGGACGGTGTGCAGTGCGGCGAGTCTTGCCAAAGCCAAGGGTGCCGGGAATATTATTGTCGGCGCGACGCACGGCGTGTTTGCCGGCGCGGCGGTGGAGCGTTTGAAGGTGGCTCCGATTGACGAGATCCTGGTAGCCGACACGATACCGCTGAATCATAAGGCCAACGGGCTGAGTAATGTGAAGGTTTTAACGGTTGCACCGCTTCTTGGTGAAGCGATCAAGCGAATACATACGAACGAATCGATAAGCAGTATGTTTGAAAATGTGTAATACTTTAGCAGTGTGAGAGTATCCGAGGGAAATATGGCGCAGAGAGCGGTAATTAAAGCGGAAATAAGGACGACGTTGGGTTCGAAGGACGCCTTGCGGCTGCGGGACAAGGGCAAGCTGCCTGCGATTGTGTACGGTCATAAGAAAGAGCCTGTGGCGATTTCGTTTGACGTGCATGGTTTTGTTGAGGACCTTCACCACGGTCACCGGTTGTTTGACACGGATATGGGCGGCAAGACCGAGACGCTGCTGGTTAAGGATATTCAGTACGACTATTTAGGCAAGAACGTGATTCACGCGGACATGGTTCGGGTTGATCTGGGGGAGACGGTCAAGGTGAAGGTGTCGATTGAGTTGCGCGGCACATCGAAGGGTTCGCATGAAGGCGGGATTATCGACGAGCATCTTGACCATCTGGAGATTGAGTGCAAGGTTGTTAATATTCCGGACGTGATTCCGATTGTGGTGAAAGACCTGGATGTTGGCGATTCGATTCACGCCGGTGATGTGGAGTTGCCGGCGGGCGCCAAGCTGCTGACTGATCCGAAGGCGTTGCTGCTGACATGTCATCTGGTTGCCGCGGCCAAGACGACCGAAGAGGCCGAAGAAGAGATGCCCGCGGGTCCCGAGGTCATTACGGAGAAGCCTGCCGAGGAAGAAGGCGGCGAAGAGTAGTGTTTTTGAATCGAAGTAACATTTTAGCCGCATGAAGGTTGTAAATCACGGGCAGGAAGCGTCTTTTGCTATGACGGAGACCAGGCTGATAGTCGGATTGGGCAATCCCGGTCGTGAGTATGCGGGTACCCGTCATAATGCGGGTTTCGAGGTAGTGGATTTGTTGGCCGAGCGTCTTGTTGCGGATGTGAAGCGGAAGAAGTTCGGCGGGCTGGTCGGCGAGTGTGTTGTCGGCGACACAAAGGTGCTGCTGGTTAAGCCGCAGGGATATATGAATCGCAGCGGTCAGGTTGTGGCGACGGTTTTGGGATTTTACAAGTTGTCGCTTTCCGATGTGATGGTTGTTACGGACGATATAGCTCTTGAGCCTGGTCGTATCCGTATCCGGGCGAAAGGCTCGGCGGGCGGCCATAATGGTTTGAAGGATATCATTGCCAAATCGGGCAGTGAGGCGTTCGGTCGGCTAAGGGTTGGTGTGGGCGCTCCGGGCGACAGGGACAGGGCCGATTATGTTCTTTCCAGGCCGCCGTCGGAAGAGCGCCGAGCGATCGCCAAGGCGATAGTATCGTCGGTTGAGGCGCTGGAATGCTGGCTGGCGAATGGAATTGATGCGGCGATGAACAGATACAATGTGCGACAAGGCGAAGCGGAATGACGGTGAGTTTGTGTTAGCGAATAGCGTTTTGCAAAACTCCCGGTTGATAGATAAACAGACGGAATATTGGATATAGCGTTAGGGAGGCACCAGTTTGGAAACAGTTGTTAAAAGAACTTATGAAGGATTGTTCCTGGTTGACAGTGGCGAGGCCGCTGCGGACTGGAAGCAGGTTACAGGGGCAATCGAGAAGATCCTGAGCAGAAGCGAGGCGGAGGTTGTTTCACTTCGCAAGTGGGATGATCGCAGGTTGGCCTACGAGATCAACAAGAAGAACCGCGGCACGTACATTCTGGCTTACTTTGATTGCGATCCGGATCGTATTGGCTCGATAGAAAGAGATGTTCAGCTTTCCGAGAAGGTGATTCGTGTTTTGATTCTGCGCACGGACCGGATGACCGCCGAGATGATGGACAAGGCGACGCCTGCGATGGTCGAGTCGGCCGCTGCGGAGGCGAGAGTTGCCGCCGCCGAAGCGAGAGCCGCCGAAGCCATTGCCGCCGCGGAAGCTAAAGCTGCCGAAGCCGCCGTGGAAGCTGAGGCTGTGCCGGAAGAATCGGAGGATACGAAGCCGGAAGATTCGCCGCCGGAAGATTCGGACGATGCCAAGCCGGAAGATTCGTTGCCGGCGACATCTGCCGATAAATCGCCTGGTGAGTCCGAGTCGGCCGAGTCCGTTGACTCTGTTGAACCGGTTGAGTCCGAGGCTGCCGAAGAGTCCGACGACAAGGAATAAGGCGTATTTTTTGTGATCTGAAATTTGCGTGGGCCTGCCCGGGCGAAGTGTTGTGTGTCATTGATTGCACGGGTATTGGATAGGTCGGTAAAGACAAGGAGAGTGAAATGGCAAATTTTAACAAGGTTATACTGCTTGGCAATCTTACGCGTGATCCGCAGTTGACGTACTTGCCGACGAACCAGACGCCGGTGGTTGATTTTGGCATGGCGATGAATCGTCGCTGGACAGGTCAGGACGGCAGCCAGCGGGACGAGACGTGTTTTGTGGACTGTCGCTGCTTTGGTCGACAAGCGGAAACCATCAACAAGTATTGCAGCAAGGGCAGCCCGTTGCTTGTGGAAGGGCGGCTGACATTTGACACATGGCAGGCTCAGGATGGCTCGAAAAG
>JAGHBX010000097.1 GCA_021160785.1 Planctomycetota bacterium
GTCGAAGACCTTCCGCCGTCGTTGATTACACAGAGCGCCGCCGGAAATCCCCAGAGGTACGGCCAGATGAGTCTCAAGGAAGCGATGGGCAAGCCCGAAAAAAACATCATACGCGCAGCGCTGGAAGCAAACAACTGGAACCGGCAGGAAACAGCCAAAGCCCTGCAGATCAACCGCACAACCCTCTATAAGAAAATGAAGCGTTACGAACTGGAAGCAGAAGCCGCCCGCCTGGGATTATGATTCCATATCCGCCCTGCAATTATCCCGCAGGACCGCGATGCGCCTGTCCACAAAAATACCGCCACGATCCGATTTGTCTTGCAATCGCGCCCGGATCATGCTAAAATAAGATATTGGAATGTCAAAAGGATGATGAAATGCGATGGGGCGTGTCCGTTAAGACATTTGTTGCACCAGTCTTGTTCTTTGCCGCCCTCTGTGCGCCTGGATACGGTTACACCGTTTTATGGGACGTTTCCCACGGCGTGGCCGACGCCGGTAACGGTGGAGGCTATCAGCCGAGCGGGCATTATTCCGACCTCGTAGATCTTCTTGAAAGCCCGGACAACGGTTTCACCGTAAATACCACCTCGTTAGGCTTTACCGACAATAATCTCGCCGCCGCCGACATTGCCGTCGTCTGCGTCACAAGCGCCTATAACTCGCCCTACTCCACCGCCCAGACCGATCGCCTGGCCGGTTTTGTCAATGCTGGCGGAGGTCTGCTCATCATGGGCGGCCATCCGTTCCTGCCCGGCGGCAACAGCAACGACTATATCCAACCCGTCGCCGACAAGTTCGGCATTACCCTTGCCGCAAGCAGCGACACCTATTCGGGACTATACACCCCCGATGCGCTCGAGCACCCCGTATTCGCCGGCTTTGCGGCAACCGACAGCATTTACATGCAGGCCGCAGGTGAGATAACCGTCGGCGAAAACGGTTTTGCCCTTGCCCAAAAGCCCCCAACCGGACAAATCTTCATCGCCGGCGTAAATTACGGAACCGGCAGGGTGATCGCCTTAGGCGATTTCAACATGTTCTCCCAGGTGTCCAACACCTTCACCCAGGCCAATAACCCCGAATTCGCCCTGAACACCTTCAACTGGCTCGCCGTACCCGAACCGACAACAATCCTCCTCATGGCAACAGGCTTCGCCCTCCTGAGACACAGACGCTGATCGTCTTTTTGGCTTTTGCCTTTTCATTTGCCGCCCATTGCTTATAATGCCCTCTCGTAACTTGATCGACCAGTATAAGAATATTACGGAGATGAGATGGCGCATTTGTTTATCAAGGATATCAAGCCGGGCATGCAGTTAAATGAGACCTACATGGTAACCCAGCCGGTTTTGCGTAATACCACGCGGGGCGACCTGTACATTGCAATGTACCTCTCCGACCGCACAGGCAAGGTCAATGCTCGCATGTGGCAGGCGACGCAGGCGATCTACAGCAGCCTCCCCAGTGAAGGCTTTGTCCAGATACGCGGCAAAAGCGAACTTTATCAAAACGCGATGCAACTTGTAATCAATGACGTCGTCGTTGTTGACGCCGACAAGGTGGAACTGGCCGATTACATGCCGCGGACCGACAAGGATATCGCACAGATGTTCACCGAACTGAAGGCGATGCTCGAACTCATAAGTCACGCCGGGATAAAAGCCCTTGTAGCCGAGTTTCTCGCCGACACGGACCTGATGCGACAGTTCTGCACCGCGCCGGCGGCCATGGGCATGCACCATGCTTACCTCGGCGGACTTCTCGAACACACACATTCGATGATGAAGGTTACAACATCGATACTTCCTCACTATCCGAAGCTGCAGGCAGACCTCGTCCTGGCTGCGATTTTCCTGCACGACATCGCAAAGACGACCGAGCTTTCATACAAAATGGGCTTTTCGTATACCGACTCAGGCCAACTCCTGGGGCATATCGTGTTAGGCGTCGAGATGATTAACGACAAGGCCGCCGAAATCGCGCAAAAAGGCACGCCCATCGATCAGGATGTGCTCGACAATCTCCTCCATATCATTGTAAGCCACCACGGCTGCTATGAGTTTGGCTCACCCAAGCTGCCCGCCACCGCCGAAGCCTTTATTGTCAACTATATCGATGACCTCGACGCCAAGATGAACCAGGTCACAAACCTCATCGACAACGACCCCGGCAACACCAACTGGACCGCCTATCAAAGAGCGTTGGAGACCAGGCTCTACAGGCCAAGGCCTTTGTCGCAGGATCAGTAGAGAGACGGCGCCAAGGGAGGATTACTGCCGTATGGTTTGCCCCAAACGCCCCCCTTCGCGGTTCAGGATGCCGGGGGCCGCCATAAGCCTTTCAAAGTAAAGCACTTATGTTTCCGAGGGAGAAGGTGCGGGCATGCCCGATATTTTTTTAATTTTTCATGGGATTTTTGTTGCATTCTAATGCATATGGTGATATATTATGACATATGAAGGAGCTTGGTGGCATATGCAGTTAATGTCGATTGAAGATTTGGCGGTCTACTTAGGCGATTCGAAGCGGACCATATACAAGTACATCGCCACCGGAGACTGTCCGCCTTACATGAGAATAAGCGCAAAGAACATCAAATTCGACCGTGCCGACGTAGATGCCTGGCTCGAATCAAAAAAAGTCGTTCCACAGCAAAAGAACAGAAACGATGATACCTGACGTTTCGGCAGTTTAAGCGTAGATTAATGTTCAGAATTGCAGGAGAGATTGAATGAATACTGAAATACTCGCTTTTGGGGCACCGGGGGGATTGGAGTTAATCATCGTCAGCGTGCTTTTCATCATCACCTGGATCTTGCCGATTGCGGTGGTGATCTACGTCATCAGACTGCTTATCAAAAACAAGCAGGAGAACCAGCGACTGCGGCTGGAAGTGGGCAAACTCGCCGACGAACTCCAACGGATGCGAAAGCAGAATGAGTGAGCCGTCGAGACATTATGAAATCCGCATGGTTGGCTTTGGGCTTGATATTTGGATGGCGTTGCATATAATCGTATGGCGATATGTGATCGGTAATTAGTATCTGTTGCGGAAAGCAACATTTGTCATTCCCGCGAAAGCGGGAATCCAGAGCGAATAGTCTGGATCCCCGCTTTCGCGGGGATGACATCGAGCGTTTTTTCTTTCCGCAACAAGAACTAATTAAGAATACTGTAAATTATCAGGAAGGGTTTTTGAATGGCTAATGCGATTGTCAGCCAGTCGGGCGGGCCCACGGGCGTTATCAACGCGTCCCTGGTCGGCGTAATTGAAGAAGTGTGCAAACACAAGGAGATCGACCGCCTCTACGGGGGTTTGCATGCCGTCGCGGGCATCGTCAAGGAAGATTTCATCGATCTGAAGAAACTCCCCATCGACACACTTGAGCGGGTCGCCGGGTCGCCGTCGTCGTCGCTGGGTTCCAGCCGGGATAAACCGGACGACGAGTATTGCGCCCGCATCCTTGCAGTCCTCAAGAAACGCGATATCCGCTATTTTTACTATATCGGCGGCAACGACTCGGCCAACACCTGCTACATCATCAACAACATGGCGGAAAGAGAAGGCTTCCAGCTCCGGGCGTTCCACGTGCCAAAGACCGTGGATAACGACCTGCTGGTGACCGATCACTGTCCCGGCTTCGGTACGGCCGGAAAATTTGTAGCCTGTGCACTGATGGGCGACGACCTGGATAACCGCGCCCTTGCCGGGGTCAAAATCGACGTAATCATGGGCAGACACGCCGGTTTCCTCACGGGTGCTTCGGTATTGGGCAAACAAAGAGACGACGACGGACCGCACCTGGTCTACATACCAGAAAGACCGTTTACAATGGAAAAGTTCCTCGCCGATGTCGATGGCGTCTTCAAGAAATTAGGTCGCTGCGTCATCGCCGTCAGCGAAGGCGTTAGCCAACCGGACGGCAAAACCTATGCCGAGGTCCTCGCCGAAGACGCCGAACGCGACGCACACGGCAATGTTCAGCTTTCCGGAACCGGCGCCTTGGCCGATTACCTCGCCGGACAGATCAAGAGCAACCTCGGTGTCAGCCGGGTCCGCGCCGACACGTTCGGTTATCTGCAGAGAAGCTTTGCCGGATTGCAGTCGGAAACGGATGTCGACGAGGCACGTCGATGCGGACGACAGGCGGTGCTCTACTCGATGAAGGAAGACAACGGTTCGGTCGCGATAAAACGCCTTGGCAACGGCGCCGACTACGCCGTCGAACTGTTCAGGACCAACCTCAGCGAGGTCGCCGAACACACCAAGAGCGTACCCGATGAGTTCATAAACGCCGACGGCAACGGCATGACCGACGCCTTCATCGAATACGCAATGCCGCTGGTCGGGCAACTGCCCAAAACCGAATACATCGGCAATTACCCAAAGGCATGAGAAAACGTAGGGGCAGGCCCGTGTGCCTGCCCTTTTTTCGCCACCCGGAGCGTAGACAGGCGATTTGCAATGATGATCAAAACGAAAATTATCGCGACGATCGGACCGGCCTGCTGCGAGGTTTCAACCATCAAGGCCATGATCGATCACGGTGTGGATGTCTTTCGCCTGAACTTCTCGCACGGCACGCTCGACGATCACGGACGGTTCCTCGATGCCCTTAATACCGCACGCGCCGAGCACCATCATACCACCGCCGTCGTAGGCGACCTGTGCGGACCGAAGATTAGAACCGCCCGCATCGAACCCGAAGGACAAACGCTCAACGTCAACGACGAAATCACCATAACCAGCGACCCGAATGACAGTTCGCCAACACGCTTTGGCACAAACTACGACAACCTTGTCCAGGACGTTGCGGTCGGTCATCGCATGTTCATCGACGACGGCCAAATCGCCCTGCGAATCATCGCCAAAGACGACGACCAGATTACATGCCGAGTCCTTTCGCCGGGACCGCTGTACAGCCGCAAGGGCGTCAACCTGCCCGACTCGGACATCTCCTCGCCGTCGATAACCGATCGCGACTGGCAATGCGTAAACTGGGCAATCGAGCACAAAATCGAGTTTCTCGCCTTGAGCTTCGTTCGCACTGCCGACGAGATACGACAACTCAAGGACTATATCAAAAAAGCCGGCGCCGATATCAAGGTCATCGCAAAGATTGAAAAGCCCCAGGCGGTCGATCATCTGGAGAGTATTATCGACGCCAGCGACATCGTGCTCGTCGCCCGCGGCGATCTGGGCGTCGAGATGGACCTTGCCGAGGTGCCGCTGATTCAGAAGCGAATCACCCACCTCTGTCGCCGTTTTGGAACGCCGGTCATAGTGGCGACGCAGATGCTCCAGAGCATGATCGATTCACCTGCTCCGACACGCGCCGAGGTCTCCGATGTCGCCAACGCGATCATGGATTTTACCGACGCGGTGATGCTCTCCGGCGAAACGGCTATCGGCAAACACCCGATCGCCGCCGCCGAAA
>JAGHBX010000263.1 GCA_021160785.1 Planctomycetota bacterium
CCCGCCCGCACGCCGTCAAACAGATCAACAGGACAAGCACCATTCGAACTACTAATCGCATCATCGTGGCGGCCTTTTCATACTCACCAAGGCAGTTATTCAACTTGTCATACATAGCCACCTCTTTCTCTCTTAAGAACAAATCTCAGCATGTATCGGATTGGGGGCTGGCAACTACTGCTTCCAGTCTATCCTGGCTTTCCTATCAGCCAGGTCTACCCAAACTGAAGCATGCTCATAAAAGCGTGTGTATACCCAACCCTCTTTCTTTGCTTGGCCTTTCGGCTTGCCAAGGGGTTTGTGAAACTCAGGATAATCCACCAGACTACCGTGCTGTTCCCGCCAGCCCCACGAATAGCAGAAATAGCAATTCTCCTGTGCTGCAATCAGGAAGCAGGCCAATGGGAAGATGATCTTCTTTCGAGCCTGATCAGCCAGCACATCTGATGGAATACGCATCTTCTCCTTGTTCGTCCAATTGAATGTTGGGTCAGGCCAACCCTTGACTACTACGGTTTTACCCATGCTGGCAGCAGTGTTGATTGTCTTGATGTCGGCGTCAATTGACTCTTTGCTCTGGCTGTGGAATGCAGTGAAATGCTCAACCATTACGCCACTGGCATGGGCAAGATATTCTGCTCCCGAAGTACTCCCAGCCGGGTCCATAGACCGGATGCCATTGTAAAGCAATAAGGCGTCATTTCCCATTGCTTTACGGGCAAGCCGCATCATATCTACAACAGCCTCTGTGAGGAGGGCTTCATTTCCCTGGCCCCACCCTCTTTTCATCCAGATCGGACGTTTGGCCTGATTAACCGCGTCCATGAAGATGCCGTCGCATCCATACTCGGTTACTGCTTTCTCTGCAATGGAAGCCCACCACTGACGAAACTCAGGATTGAGCAGATTATACTGCTCCAGCGTCCCTGTCTTGTATATTGCTTGGCCCTTCTTGTCACGGAAGATCCATTCTGGATGCTTGGCAACTTCCTGGCATGCATCATATAGTGGGTAGTTGAGAAAGGTGTTCCAATAGAAAAGCACCTTCATTTTTGGATTGAGTGCTTTGAGTCGATTGGCATCGAGAGCGATACCCTTTTCAGTCGAGCCGGAACGGCCTTGCCCATGTCCTTTCTCCAAACAGACAAAATCAGAAAGTTCAGCCACAAATCTAAGTTCGCTCTCTGACAACGGTTCGGTGCTTTTGCCGAAGTGGATATAGACGGGAACAGTGTCCCAGGAGAACTGGGACCTTGATAAATTGTCGCCGGCCAGCGCCGCACACTGGAACACAACGACTGAGATTGTGACCACAAGTTGTCTCATGCCAAACGCCAACCTCATTCATCTCTCAACAAGCTCTTGTCTTGCCGTTTTCCATTTGCGTAACTCCTCTGGCCATTTTCCGGGGGAATTAGATAATATGCAGGTCATCCGGTTAGCGGTTATAATTTCCGCAAAAACTTAATCTGAAAGGGATGGCCGTGAAGAAGACACTATCAAGGAAACAGCGTTTTTTCAACAAAATAAATTTCACAACAGACGACGAAGTTTACGTCGGCATTGACGTTCACAAGAAAAACTGCCACATTGCTATCCGGCTAAACGGCGCATTGGCGCTTACTTTCGTAGCGCCTTCGGACAACATCGCCATTGCACGGATGATGTGCAAGCTCAATCCCGCTGTAAAAAAGATCGTCTACGAAGCCGGGCCGACAGGTTTTTCACTGGCTCGCACGTTAAAAAAAGCTTCGCTGCCCGTTGCCGTTATCGCTCCTTCAAAGATCCCGAGGCCTTCGGCTCAACAGGCAAAGTCCGACCAGATCGACTGCAGAAAGCTCGCCGAATTTGCCGAAAAGGACCTGCTCGTCGAAGTCGCCATACCCGATAGCCGACAGGAATCCGACAGGCAGGTCGTCCGGCTCCACAATCATCTCAGAGATAAACGGAAACGTATAAAACACCAGATCAAAAGCTTCCTCTTACAGCACAACATCCCGGAACCTGACGGCCTGAAAGACTGGACGAAGCAATCGATTGTTCAATTGCGAAATATCGAGCTTTGCCGCCAACTGCGTTTCACCCTGGCCGTAATGCTCGACGAACTGAACTATCTCCTGACACAAATCAAACGTGTACGGCTTGAGCTAAAAAACATATACAGTAAAGAACATCACAGCAAGCAAATGGAGATATTACAGAGCCATCCGGGCGTCGGGCCTATAACCGCCAGGCATTTTCGCGCAGAAGTCTTCAATCCTGAGCGTTTCGACAAAGCTACACAACTGACGAGATATCTTGGCCTGTGTCCGCATGTCAGCCAAAGCGGGCAAAAACGAATAGACGGGCGGCTAATGAAAGCCGGCCAGGTCAAGCTGCGAGCAGATCTCGTCGAAGCTTCATGGGTATGGATAAGAATCGACCCGGCCGCTAAAAAAGTTTTCCTGAGACTACTGGCCAATACAAGCGAACCGAACAAAGCAATCGCCGCCATGGCGAGACGACTGGCGATCCACCTGTGGAAAATGCTGTGCGACGAGCAACCGTATCGCAAAACCGCATAATATGGAAATTGTAAAAGAACACTGAAACAATAACGCAGACTTTGTCAAAGGAAATAATTTGTGGAACTCAAGACCGCTGGGAAACTACGGGCGTACCTTGTGCCTTAGAGCACGCAATTAGATTGTAGTCCCCAGCCGGTCCGGTCGAAACATTATCCTGTGCCAGGCGATACGCCAAAAGAGCACGTATAGCAGAATGAGCGAACCACAAATATCTCCGAAGCAAGCTGCAAATTGAAAGATCAAAACAATGCCCTAAAAAACCCGGTTCAAATAAATAAATTATAACAGTTGACAAGAGACCTCATAGCAGGTGTCAGGTACTTTTTTTGGCTTTCAGCATCATTTGC
>JAGHBX010000259.1 GCA_021160785.1 Planctomycetota bacterium
ATCAGCGTACCCTTGTTCTCTTGCCAGTGAAACCCCGAGCGAATAATCGTAAGACAGGTCTCCACCGCCTCTTGATCTTTGTCTTCGTATATCTGTTTTTCACTTCGCCACACGCCCAACCGCGCCATATTGCGAATTTCGCTCAGATGCGGCAGCAGGATACTAATCAGCATCGGATGACCTTCCTCATCGCCCACCCCATACTCACGATAGCAATAAGCCTTCCTGCTGGCTTCGGCATAATGGGCCCATGCCTCCTCGTTGCGGTCAATCCATTCGGTGATTGCCGTTTGTTCTTCCGATCCCAATTCGCCGTAAAGAACATAACCCTCCTTTCCCACCGTCTTGGCCACGATCTGTGCGAGATGCCTCTTGTCGGGCAACTCTCCCTCTTCCGTAAATCCCCGACCCTTATCGATCTCGTCCGGCTCCACATAAAGCTCGATAGCCTTTTCATAGTCAGGCCAGGCGTTTTCGCCCGCTGCCGCCGCAGGCCTTGTCATATCGTTGAGTCGCACGAGATAATCGACACTCAAAGTAGGTTTGCCCGTGAAAAACCAGAAACCGTAAAGAATGATGAATACAATCAGACCGCACAATGTATACAGGCTTCTCAAAAGCACCTTCTGCCACAAAGGACGACACCGCTTCTTACCGCGTTTAATCAATTTTCCAAGCATTTTTATATCTCCAAAATTTTCGATTAGTTCTCGTGCGGATTCCTCTTTGGCCTCATCGCCGGCGGATTCGCCCATTGCATCGATAAAATGATGTCCGATTTCTTCGGCGACCTCCAATCGCACCCGCCTGTTGGCGCCCACCCCCTTGATCAGCGAGTCGATGTAATCCACCAGTATCTGCGGCAGATTCTCGTATGTTGGGTCTTTCATTTCACTGTCCCTTCTGGATAGAAGCCTCGTAGGGTGTCCCGATTTATCGGGATTAGCCCACCGACTAAACATCATGGTATAGACACCTACGCCGGACTAAGTCCGGGCTTCAACATGCCGAAGACCATCGCGACTCCTTGCTGGAGCTGCCGCCACTGCTCTTTCTGACTGGCCAACTGATCCTTGCCCTTGCTCGTGATCGAATAATAGCGGCGCTTTCGCTTGCTTTCGTTTTCTTCCCACTCGGCCTGTACGAACCCCTTGGCCTCGAGGTTGTACAGCAGCGGATACAGCGTGCCTTTGCCCAACGAAAGGATATTGCCGCTTCGCTGCCCGATCGCTTCGCTCAGCTCATAACCGTACATCCGCCCGCGCGAAAGAATCTCCAGAACCACTACCGGGGCGACACCTTTCAACAGTTCACGTTCAAATTTCATTACTGAAACCTCCACAATAATATTACGCCTCATATAGCTTCCTTTACATATTATGTATCACATACTATGCAAAGTCAAGTAAATTTTCAAAAAAAAATGCTATTTTTAAATATGTTCCGATGACATCGCGCATTGAAACACCAGTTTCCAGCTTTTGGAACTCTTTTCCTTGGCCCTTGCAAAGGAACCGACCGGTGATAGAATACTATGTTTGCCGAATCCGGGCGATAACCCTGTAACAGACGAGGCTTTATAGAGAATGGCCGGCGCGACCGACAAAAGAATACTGCTCTCGAGGATCCAGAGACTGATCGGGGATCTGATGCTTCAGTCCAAGCGCCAGAAGCCGCATTGCTATCTCGAAAGCAAGGCCGACCTGACGGACCTGGTTGCTTTTCGAAAGGCTTACTGCAAAAGGATGCACTTGCGCATCACGACCAACGACTTTTTCTTTTGTGCGATAGCCCGGGCGGTTAAAAAGTATCCTCTCCTGGCGGGACAGCCGGATCCCGGCGGCGATTTTTTCCGGCTCAGCAAGCACATCGGCATCGGTTTTGCCGTCTCGGCGCCACAGGGACTGGTCGTTCCCGTAATCAAAGAGGTCGAGAACAAGACTCTTATCGAAATCGCCGCCGAAAGCAGCCGCCTGCTGAAGAACGCCCGCGCCAACAAACTGATGCCCGACGATTTTCACGGCGATACGATCTTGCTGAGCGGGCTGGGCATGTACGGTATGAATTCGTTTCTGGCTATCGCACCGCCTGGCGCGACGGCGATCATTTCCATGGGCAAGATAGTCGACAGCCTGGTTTGCGTTGACGGCGACATGATGGCTCGCAGGAAAATGTCCTTATCGTTAGCGTTTGATCGACGAGTTGTCGATGAATTCTACGCCGCGGAATTTTTCAGATGCATCATTACGCAACTCGAAGACCCCGCCGGGCTCACCGAGCAGGTGCCGGCAGCGGGAAATTGACAAATCCTTAACATTTTAGCCATGTGAAACAAATCCGTGGTGAAGATACGGTACGATGGTCACGAAGGTTGGAAATCACGGGCAGGATGCCCGTGCCACAGCAGGAAAAAATTTTTACAAAAGCAAAAAAAATGTTGACACGCGCGCACAAAGCACACATAATCGTATTTTGTTGAGTCGAATTAAGAAGACGTTTGCATTTATGTCTTTTCAAAAAGAAGGTTGCCTTTGATCATCCACGGGGCAGCCTTTTTTTATTGGGGCGGTTTTTTTATTGCGCGTCAGTAGCTGTAGGGTGTCCCGATTCATCGGGATTAGCCCACCAGTAATTACTCACTTACATCATAACACCGGAGTGTGTCGTGATGGCGGATGTAGAGTCGTCCGTCGAGCAGTACCGGGTGGGTCCAGGCGTCTTTGTATCTTCCGGTCTCTATTGAAAAGCGTCCCGTCACCTCAAAGCCACCGACGCCCGGCTTCAAGAGGGCGATCGTTCCTTTCTCGTCGAGGCAGTAGAGTCGGCCGTCGGCGTAGATTGCCGCTCCGGTGGTGAGGTCTTTGAGTTCGTATTTTGTTTTGCCTGTTTGCCAGTCGACGGCGAACCACCACTTCGAGGTCTTGTAGCCGGCGGAGAAAAGCGTCCCGTCGACAAGTACGCCACAGCCCGTTACCGTATCAAGCGGGCACGTCCAGATGTGCCGTGCGGCAACGCCTCCGGCATCGGCGCTTAGCCGGTAAAGCCTGCCAAACTCAGTATAAGGCGTCACGAAGTACACACTGCCGGAACCGTAGATCGGGGTCGAGATGTTCGTGCCGAAACGGTTTTTCAACGGGACCGTCCAGAGCAGCTCGCCGCTGTCGGCATCAACGCCAAAGCCATGCGCCGACGAGCAGTTCGTAATCAGCCGACGTCCGGCATACCGAAAGAGAATCGGCGAGCAGTGTGATTCGCGATCGTCCTCGAGCGGCGGTGTCGTCCAGACGGTCTTGCCGTCGCGTTTATCGAGCGCTGCCATAAGAGCTTTCCTGCCGCCGGGTGTAACGATCACATGTTCGCCGTCGATGAGCAGGCATTCACTCAAGGCCCACGTGATGTTCTTTGCGTCGAACCGGTCCAGGATATCGACCGCCCAAAGCTCCTTGCCGGACGTCGCGTCCAAACAGGCGACGCGCCCATGTGCGTTCATGTTGTACAATCGGCCTTGCGAAAACGCGCAACAGGCGCGTGCGCCAGGATACGAGCGTTTCCACGCTTTTCCATTGGCGGTCTTCCACAGAAGTTTCCCATTGCAGTCGAAGGCAAAGACGACCAGGTCGTCGCCCACGTCGCCGGTGACGTACAGCCGCCGGCCTGTAACTATGGGTGATGACCATCCCCTGCCCAGGCCGTCAACCTTCCACAGCAGTTTCGGTCCGCCCTCCGGCCAGCGAGGCAGAAGACCTTTTTCTTCGGAGATACCGTCGCGACGTGGACCACGCCACTGCGGCCAGCCCGGCTCAGGCGAGGCAATGAGTCCATCGGCGCCGGTGACGGCCTCGCCGGATGACGGCGCGGGCACGGCAATTACCGCCACCGCCAAAAAGCAAAGGACCACAAAACGCCATGTATTCGCCATCAAAAGGCTTTGATTTGCACAACATCCGGGCCTGGATTTGAGATGAGTTTTCATAATCGACTATTATCCATTAATCCATATCAGGAATCAACCGCAAAAACACGGCCTGAATATGTAAGTTGACAATTGACGGTGGTTATAATAAGATAATGGTGCATTTGTGAGATTAATCCGGGGCTTCCTGCGGGCTCCACAGGATCAGTTAAAGGAGGTTTCAGATGAGGCAGAGTTTTCATGTCATTAGCGTGGTGTTTGTATTCCTATTAGTTACCTGCCCGCTCCTGCAGGCGAAGATTCCTGAGCCGACTATTGAGCCGTTGGTTCGCGTGGTGGATCTGGATGTGGGCCAGACGCAGGAGGCGACGCTGGACAATGGGCAGAAGGTGAGTGTTACGCTTCTGGACTTAAAGGAAAAGCGGGACTCGGTCCGTAACGCCGTTCGCAAGGCCCAGGTGAAAGTCAGGGTCAATGGCGAGATTGTGAGTATGGTGTCCTCGACGTATCATCTTCCGTTGACGGTCGGCGATGTTCAAATCGACTGTTCTGTTACCAAAGGCTATCTTGCAAAGAGCAGCAAGTCCAACGCGTGGGGCCTGCTCAAGGACGCCCGTATTCGATTGTGGCCTGCGGACTCGCCGTTGATTCGTCCGGGGACGTTTGCGTATCCGGCGGGGATTAAATGGTTTTCAAGCGATACGCAGATGGCAAACGTGCCCTGCTATGTCGATGGTGGGGAACTGCCGAGCAATAAGAACATCTATTATCATTACGGGCTGGACTTCGGCGGCTCGGAAGGAATGGTGGATGTGCTGGCGGCGACAGACGGGCTTGTGGTTTCGGCGGCGGGGCATACGCTGGAAGGTTATGAGGACACACCGGTCAGTCCGCGATATGATGTCGTCTATGTGCTGGATGCCAGGGGCTGGTTCTACCGGTACAGTCATATGCAGATGATCGCTACGCCGGTATATCCGGGCAAGCGGGTAAAGAT
>JAGHBX010000004.1 GCA_021160785.1 Planctomycetota bacterium
CCGCCAAAGCAGAAGCCGAAGAGGCCAAAGCCGCCGCCGAAGCTGCAAAAGCCGAAGCCGCTGCCAGACTCGCCGAATGGATGAAAATCAAGAAAGCCAACGGCGCAAAAACGCTGCCGACCAAAGACGACCCCGCCGCCAAACCCAACAACACACCTTAAACGAGCCAAGTCCCGACGCACTGGTTACACTTCACAAGCCGGCCACTGTGCGTTGGGGGCAAGCGACTCGAGCGGACAGCCCGCACACTTTGCCTTGGGACGGCAATGCTCCTTTCCGAGGCGTACAAGAAGCGCGTGGTATTCGTTAAACAGTCCCGCATCGCGGCGAAGATTGCTCTCGAAAAGATCCCTGATCTGTTCGTAATCATTGTCATGGTCAAGCAGCCCGTGTCTTCCGAGTACGCGATAGGTATATGTATCGACGACAAAGACGCATCTTTCAAAGGCATAGAGCAGTATCGAGTCGGCGGTTTCCGGCCCGATGCCCTTGACCGTCAGCAATTGCTCCCGCAACAACTCCGTAACGGTCGCTTCGGCGGCATCCAGACTTCCTGATGGCGTTTGGTCATTAAGCCATTCCATGAAGTTCTTGAGCCGCCGGGCCTTGATGTTGTAGTAACCCGCCGGTCGGATAAGCTCGCTCAAGGTCGCGATGTCCACCTCGCCAAGTCGCTGAACCGTCAGGCAGCCCGCCGACTTGAGATTGGCAATCGCCTTTTCAACATTGCCCCAGTTGGTGTTCTGGGTCAAAATCGCCCCGACAATAATCTCGATACGGCTGTCGCCGGGCCACCAGTGCTGGGGTCCGTAGCGATCATAAAGCAGCCCGTATATCTCCATCAGTTTTTCCGAATACATCAGATACCTCTCCGGCAAAATACCCTTGCAGCCATGTTTTTGCTTTACTTTTTGTCCCGATTGTTATAATTACGTTGCAATGGCAATGGCAAAAAATGATAAACGCAAAGGGACCGCCGGTCAACTCGTAAACTATCTGCGCGACAGTTATCTCGACCGCACGTCGCGACCGGTGTATGCCCTGGCCTATCTGCTGCTGTTCATCGTCATCTACGAGATCGGGACCATGCTGATCAGCCCCGAGGCCCTGAACCAGGCGCACGAGGCTCAGAGCCGGTCGCAGTTGCGCGTCGTATCGTTCGTCTGGCTGCAAAACACCCTTGAATACATCGGTTTCTCGCAGCGTTTTGTCTGGGTGGCGCCGCCGCTTGCGGTGGTGTTGATCCTGCTCGGACTTCAGATCAGCAGCAAAACCGCTTGGAAGGTTTATCTGTCGGATTTCATACCGATGACCGTAGAGTGCATTCTGTTAGCTATACCGCTGATAGTGCTGTGTCTTGCGATAAATCGCTCAGTCAGCCCTCATTCGGCCGTCGTCGCCATGCAGACATCCACCGCCGCCGAGACCGCCTCCAGCGGGTTCTGGGTCAATATCGTCACCGGCATAGGCGCAGGAATCTATGAGGAGCTGGTTTTTCGTCTCGTCCTGATCTGCATTTTGATGATACTTTTTCAGGATCTGTTGAAACTTGACAGGACGCTTTCCGTCGTTTTGTCGATCTTGATCTCCGCGGTGCTCTTCAGTTTGCACCATCACTTTTTCTTCCTCAACGGCAGCCTGCACTCCGGCGAGGCGTTTTCGTTCATGAAGTTCACCTTCCGCCTCCTGGCCGGCGTCTACTTCGCCGTGCTCTTCGCCGTACGCGGTTTTGGAATCGCGGCCGGAACGCACGCTTTCTACGACATAATCGCCGCTATCCTGAACGCCATTGTCTACAACAACTGACCGCCCCCACCGGCGGCATCCTGGCGTAAATCTTCCGCCCCGCCGCCAAAACGTTCCGTTTTTTCGGGTTTTTTAGTCGGGCAGGGTAAATTTATGGCACAAATTCGGCGACTGGGACGTTTATCTTAATGGAACCGTGTGGATTACTGTTTTATCGGAACTGTATTTGCCTCTCGAAAGTGGCAAATATTGACAAAACAGTCGAAATCCGGTATCATAGTCCCTGGCTGTGTGCCCGAACGCAGAGTATCCGGGTCCGGAGTTGTTTGCGGAAATACCTGGCCGTTGGATTAGGAGTCTTAGACCATGAAAGCCATCATCAGATTCTTCAGGAACCTGCCGTTGTGGCGGTTCGCGTGGCACTTCCTGTTTGCTTTCCTCGTCCTGATCGCCGTGGCTATGGCGGTTGCGTTGTCCATTCTTGAAAACCTCGGTCAGGAGCCCGGCCCCGTGGAGATCACCATCTCCATGATCGGCCGAATCGCTCGCATCTCCGCTATCATCGCCGGGTTTTTCTCGCTGCTGCTGTTGGCGTCGGAGGGTATCAAGAGCATCAAGCAAAACAGCGAAAGAGTCGAGGATCTCGTCGAAATGATCACTCGAAACAACCGCCTTTTGACCGGCGTGTCGCAGGCGGTCAAGCTAAGCGACACCGCCAAGGAAATCGCCTTCCGCGATACCGAGCGAATGGAGCTTGCAGAAGCCGTCTTAGGCAAACTGCACCAGCACGACTTTGACGAGACATACTCGATGCTCCGGACGATGGCGGCGACGGACAAATACAAGACGCTCGCCGAGCAGTTGGCCAAGACCGCCGAACGCTACCGCAACGCCACCGAAAAGGAACGCATCGAGCAGGTCATCGCACATATCGACATGCTTTGCGAAAAATATCTCTGGAACCAGGCGGCGGTGCAAATCCAGAATTGCATCCAGGCCTTTCCGTATTCCGAGCGGGCAAAGGCAATGCCCCGCAGGCTGCGGGAGAGAAAAAACAATCGCAAACGCGAATTGTTGGCTATATGGGATGAGGCGGTCAGGAGCAAAGACACCGACCGCAGCCTGGAGATACTAAAGGAACTGGACATGTACCTGACGCCGACGGAGGGATTGGCGCTGAAGGAATCGGCAAGCAGCGTCTTTCGCACCAAGCTTCACAATCTCGGCGTGCAGTTTGCCCTTGCAGTTACCGAGAAGAAGTGGGCGGGCGCATTAGAGGCGGGCCAGCAGATCGTCAGGGACTTTCCCAACAGCCGCATGTCGCACGAGATCCGCAGCAAGATGGATATCCTGCAGGCCCGGGCCAGGCAGGCGGCCAAAGCCGGCAAACAGCAAACAACGAGCTGACAAACACGCCTCGCCGTATACGTTGATACCAATCCTCAAGAAATATTGCTTACGGTGTTTTCATCGCCTAATGGAAATCGATCAGCGACTGGGTCTTGATGATCGTCACCTGATCTGGATAGGCGTGGAAGGTGTGGATGTGCATCTCGTCCCTGCGGGCCTCGAAATCGATATAGCTGAAAGGCTCCAGCCCTCCGACGGTCAGGTCGGGGAAGCGGACGAAAACGCCGCGGTTGCGGGCGAAGCGTTCGAGGTCGATGTGGCTCTTGCGATAGAGATTGGGGCTCATCTTCTCGACCTGGAAATCGGTCATGTAGCTCATGCCCCTGCTGAGCGTGCATTTGTGGTTTCGCTGTCCGCGAAACTGGAATCGTTCAATGAGTCCGCGCTTGGGCAGCAACTGCGTCGGAGCGTTGATCAGCTCGGTCAGACAGAGGTCTTTGGCGTAGACGCTGACGACGTGCGAACAGCCGGTCACCCAGATCACCGCCTCGTACTTCTCGGTCTTGAGATGGCGCTTGGCGAAAATGTCGAACAGCTCCGGGTGCAGGGGCCGTTGGTATAGAGAGAAACTTAACTCACTGATTGCCAGGTTCGTTCTCGGTGAATCCATTGAGTTATTCCATGCAAAACGATTTATTTAGCCAATCTTTACAATAGTATTCTACACGGAACCCTGCCGTAAAGCAAGTAAATTATCAGTACTGATAGGGCCGAAAACGTCGCTTATCGGACGATAATTCCACAAGTTTGGCCCGCAAAAAGACTAACAGCGCGAAAGTTTTTTTCAAGAAAATCCAAATTATTTTAGGGGCCGCCCCCTATCCCCTCACCAGCCCACTCAGCACCATCCCAACAAATCACAAACACCAAACACAAAACACCCAACCAACAAAAAACACCACGTCCCATAAGTCCAGCACTGACGACAATGATAGAAAAAACAGACCTTTAGTCCACCCTGTCGCTTCTAACTCACTGGTGATAGAAATTGGGTGTTAACCAGAGTCGAGAAAAGATCGGAGGTTGTCTTTTAGCCTTGGCAGATTCTGGGGTTTCGTGTGGCATTCCCAGACAATCAGGACTTTCCAGCCAAGCCTCCGGAGTTGCCGGCGGACGGTGCGGTCTCGCTTCTTGTTGCGGTCAAGTTTGCTGATCCAATAGTTGCGGTTGGTGGAAGGAATACGGCGTCCCCTGCGGCAGCGATGCTGGTGCCAAAAACAACCGTTGACAAAGATGATTTTTCTTCGAGAGGGAAAGACGAGGTCTGGCTTGCCCGGAAGATCGTGTCGGTGTAATCTGAAACGATACCCCATTGAATGGAGTAGTTTTCGCACGACGAGCTCGGGGGTGGTGTCCTGTGATCGAACACGGGCCATGATAAGACTTCTTTTCTCTTTGCTTACGGTGTCCAAGGGTTCACTCTTGTTCACATTTGAGGGCGGCCGGTATGTCAAGGAGGAGGGATTGGTTTGTTTCCACCTCAGTCACACGGCGATTGTACTCGGCAAGAAGGTCGGAGAGTCTATGAGTAAAATTAGATAGTGAAAACTCAGCCAACTCCGAGAGGTTCTGGCCGACAAACGATTCCACGGATTCGGCGGCAACCCTTTCGTGCAGGTTCTCATTTTCAAGCAAGGCGCGTGCCGCAGTGAGTTTTGACTCGCTCACAAGAAGCCAGGACGCCAGACCCTGACGGATATTCTCAGCGCAACGGGCAATGTGCCTCATGCTCGGAGCAACGGTAACGTGGAAGGCCGTATTTCCAACGTGGAAATCGCCCTGCCTGCCTGCTTGATCGTCAGCAGCACTAAAGGTGAAATTGGATATAGTCAAATGAGGGAAACGAACCGCC